>JABINZ010000215.1 GCA_018698135.1 Bacteroidota bacterium | reverse complement strand
GTTTTTGCATGTTTTTTAGTTTAAGAATATTTTAATTGATGAATTTCTTTTTTCTGATACAAACTTTAAAAAATACAAACCTGAAATTTGGTCCGATAAATCCAAAATCCTCCTATCATCTAATTCCTCGGATCGATAAACCTCTTTCCCGTTTATATCATAAACCGAAATTGTATATTTCTCAAATGATGTGGGCTGGATATATACCAGGCCATTACTAGGATTTGGATAGACTGAAAAGTCATTGAATTCACTATTTTCAATGGACTGACCATAAACTAATTTACTGACACCATTGCCCGTCCCAAACCAAAAATTGCCATTTTTCGACAAGGACATATCGTAAACTGCATCATCCGCCAAACCTGTATTCTTTTTAGCATATTGTTGCCAGCTCGATCCATCAAATTTCATGACTCCTGCTCCTAGTACTGAATAATCTTCTGCTGTTCCAAACCACATATTATTTGAAAGATCTTGTAAAATGCATTGCACATTATTGTAAAAAATATAATTATTTGTATCGTAGGTTGTCCAAGTTGAACCTACTTTATGACTAATTCCTGCCCAGGTAGCAAACCACATACTACCATCAGTATCTTCATAGATATCATTTACATGAAAACCAGCTAAGCCATCAGTAACTGAATAACAAGTCCAATTTCCATCATACATACAAACACCTCCTGAACTTGCCACTTCGTCTGTACCAACCCAAACGTTTCCGGCCTTGTCGCTATATAAACATAATATTTCATCAGCAAGCAATCCATCAGCTTTTAGAAAAGTTGTCCAGTTAGAACCACTTAGCATACTTAAACCCTGATCGGTTCCAAACCATAAATTGCCACTTTTATCTTCTAAAATTGCCCGAACATCATCACTTGCAATTTGACTATTGCTTGTTGTATAATTTAACCAAGAACTTCCATCATAAACACTGGCACCTGATGCTGTAGCAATCAATATATCTCCTGCTGCATTTTGAGAGATGTCACGAATTGCATTACCAGCCAAACCCATATGTTTAGTATACGGTGTCCAATTTACCCCATCGTGTAAACTCAGTCCATCTTCAGCAGTGCCAAACCAAATTCTACCGTTTACATCTTTAAAAACTGATCGAACTTCATTGCCGGGTAATCCTGTTAAGTAACGTATGGTTTCAAATTTTCCATTTTTAAATATACTTATTCCATCCCATGTTGTAATCCAGATATCACCATTAGTTGATTGAAAAATACTTCGAATATGATCACTGGCCAGATTAGAATTCATTGTATTGTACGTAGTCCAATTCGTTCCATCAAACATAGCAAGTCCAAAGCCGGGACTACCAAAAAAGTCTTCACCAGTTCCAAACCAAATGTTATTAGCTGCATCAGTAAAAATTGCATTTACTGAATTATCAGGTAATCCGGAATTAGTCGTATTATAGGTTGTCCAGCTTGTTCCATCGAAACGCGATACGCCTCCTACGCCTGTTCCAAACCACAAATCACCCTGATTATCTTCCATGATAGCAATAACTAAATTATCTGCTAAACCATTGGAAGTATTGTAAATAGTCCAGTTTGTATCATTCCATACACTTAACCCAAACCATCCAGATCCACACCATATTTTCCCATCACTACTTTCGAATATAATCTGAATATCATCAGAAGCCATTCCTTCGTTCGCACCATAATAGGTCCAGTTGGTGCCATCAAAAACATTTACTCCTCCCCATTCTGTTCCAACCCAAATATTTCCTTTTGAGTCTTCATAAATGTCAAAGACCTTATCTCTTTTAAGTGCTGAGTTGCCGGTATTGTAAAAAACCCAATTGGTTCCATCATACACACTCACACCCTTGCTTTGTGTTCCAAACCAAATATTTCCTTTTGAATCCTGAAGCATACATGTAACATAGTTCTCTGATAATCCATCACTTGTAGTTATATAATCCCAATTAGTACCATCGAAATTACATACACCATCCACTGTCGAAAACCAAAGTTTACCACTGGCATCCTGAAAAACGTCATATACATCATTGGAAATAAGAGAATTGTTTGTTCCTGTATTGGACGTATTATACTTATGCCATGTTTGACTTTGTAAGTGAATACTGAAAAATAGAAAAGTTAATAATAATGTTGTTTGAATGAAAAAAGTGTAAATTCTATGCATACAGTAGGATTTAATTATGAAAATAATTCTGAATTATTTCAGATTATATATATTCTTTAACGTCAATTTCATTATTTAAAACCATGTAACCATTCATGGCCAAAGCTTTCATCTCATCCTCTCCAGGGTAAATGGATACCGGGGCAATATGAGCAATCCTGTCAATAATGAGTTCCACAAACCATTTATTATTTGCCAGTCCTCCTGTCAGTAATATACCATCAATTTGGCCTTTTAATACTGTTGACATTCCACCTACTTCTTTTGAAACCTGATAAGCCATTGCTTCATAAATTAAAAGAGCTTGCTCATTTCCGCTGTCCACCAGTTTTTCGACTTCCATGGCATCATTTGTACCAAAATAAGCTACAAATCCTCCTTGACCAGTAATCATTTTCTTCACTTCATCCAGAGAATAATCGCCAGAATAGCAAAGTTTTGCCAAGGATCCAACTGGTAAGGTTCCACTCCGCTCCGGAGAAAAAGGCCCCTCTCCATCTAATCCCTGATTTACATCTATTACTCTACCTTTTTTATGCGCACCAACTGTTATTCCTCCTCCTAAATGAACTACG
>JABINZ010000214.1 GCA_018698135.1 Bacteroidota bacterium | reverse complement strand
CCAATAAAGGATATCAAGTATATAACCGCTATTTGCAGGTAATTCAAAATGATTCAATAGAATTGCACAGTATTTTTAAAGACAACTTTCAATACATTAGCATCCCAATTAAATTTTATGCATACCTATCTAAGAAAAAAGTTAGTTTTTTTTCAAGTTTTGGCATCTCAGTAGATTATCTTATTCGAGCAAATAATTCCTTAGTTATACGAAGCGATAATTTAGATACATATAAATCTACCAATCCATCGCCATACAACTACAATTTATTCAATATCACCCCTTTTATTGGCTTTGGAGCAGATTTTCAATTGAATAAAAAAATCAATGTACTGGTCGAACCAATGTTCAGCTATAGTGTATTGAAGATAATTGATGATCAACCCATTACGGGATATTTATGGAATAGTGGATTACGATTAAGTTTTCAGGTTAAAATTTAAAAACATGCAGCTAATGCCAGAAATAAGTATTGATAGGCTTGACGCAATGTACTCTTCTAAACAGGTTTGGAAATCGTATTAACATAAAAAAAACATAGAATGACAAAGAGCCTCATTTTCTTATTTGTGACAATTTTGTACAATCCAGTCCTTTATTCACAAACAGAAATTGCCTATTCTGATAGCGTATATGGAAATATTAATACGTATGAATTAAGCCAGTTTGAAGATATTTATATTCCAAACCATACTTTTTTAAATCCTACACTCGATTTAGACTTAAATTTTCAACCAACAAACGACCTTAGCATTTTTAACAGCTTTGGTAATTATGCTATTAAGGGCAAAGTGAAGAAGGTGACAAAGTTTAAGAAATATGAATATAGTGATCACAAAAAACTTGATTCATATACTGTTTTCAATACAGACGGATTGAAAACTATGACAAATGAATCGGGATATATCGAATCCTACTTTTATTACAATGAAAAAAATCAAATGATAAGGTGGGAGCGTATCGTAAATAATGACACCTTGTACATTAAAGAGTTTTCATACAACAGTAGAAATCAATTGATAAAATCAGATAAAACCCAATTCCGTGAAAATGGCACATCCATAAAATCGAGTTGGATAATAGCTTATGACCTTCAAAACAAACCAATTGCACTTAAATATGCATACGCCAATGGACAACTCGATGTGATCAAAAATATTACGTATGATCATAACATAGTGAAGATTGAATCATTGAATAATGGGAAAAGTATTGGCACAAAAGAACTAGTTTTTTCAAGCAATAGCCATTTAATTAAAAGCAAATTCAGTAATTATACGATATTTTATAGTTACAATGAAAAAGGCCAATGTGTTAAAGAAATTGTCTTCATAAATGATATCATTAACAATATACGCACAAAGATTTTTGACGAAAATGGAAGTCAAACCAAATCAATATTTGAAGAACCAAATAGTGATAAGAAGGAAATACATTTCACTACATTTAAATATGACAGATTTAATAATAAAACCTACGAGTATTCTTCTGATAATGTCACAAAAAATACCTACGAGTTCTTTTATGAAGTTGAATATTTTTAGAAGAAAAATCATTGCTTCCTGTATTGTCAATAAGGCTTCTTTGCCAAAACATGGGTATTATTCCCCCTGATACGGAATAACTAATTTTCGTCAGAAACCAACAGCGTATTTTGAGATAAATATTGTATTTTTAAGTCAATTATAAAGAAAAGATATACTGATGAACCTAGAACAAAACAAGAAAAATGCTATTGCTTTCTACAAAATGGCCTATGAAGGAAATCCTGAGGGAGCTATACGTCAGTATATTGGTGAAGAGTATATTCAGCATAATCCTGATGTCGAAGATGGCACGACAGGATTCGTCAATTACTTCAATCGAATGCAAAAAGAATATCCTGATAAGTCAATAGAATTTGTCAGGTGTATTGCCGAAGGTGATTTGGTGGCACTGCATACGCATCAAATATGGCCAGAAAATGATGAATATATAACAATGGATTTTTTCAGATTTAATAACAAAGGGAAGATCTGTGAGCACTGGGATTCCATTCAACAAATTCCTAAGAAATCAGCAAATCCAAACAAAATGTACTGACAGAAAATTAACAAAGCTGCTAATATCACATATGCAATGGTATGGCAGGAATTAAAAATAACCACATGGATGACATAAGCATATTTCAAGACAAGGCTATTGAGCCAATTAAAGAGGACTTAGCTAAAAAGCTTAACACAACCGATTCATTGTGGGCTCATCTGCATGATTTTGTTTTAGAAAAATACCCTAATGGACTTACAGGCTGGAACTATCCGGGTAAAAAATATGGATGGAGCTATCGCATTAAAGACAAGAAAAGAGCTATTATTTATTTTCTGCCAAGAGATGGATATTTTAAAGTTGCTTTTGTATTTGGTGAAAAAGCGTTCAATGAAATACTAAACAGCACAATTTCAGATGAAATTAAAAAAGAACTCAGCTTAGCAAAAAAATATGCAGAAGGAAGAGGAATTCGGATTGAAGTGAAAAATGAAATAATAATTGAAGATATCAAAAAACTGATAGAGATTAAGTTGGCTAATTAAAACTATTGGCATTTTAGTCGTAGGCCGACTTCAAGTCGCACTACGACTGAAGAAAACAAAGTAGGAGATTCACTATATTTGAATATAAATACTACTACAATATGCTGAAAGCAATAATTTACTTTAGTTTAAATCTTTCTCTTTTCATATCAATCTCTAATACAGTTTTTTCACAGGAACTTCCAACCAGATTTGCAATTCATGGTGTTTGTGGAATGTCGACATCTATACCGTTTAAAACATCATCTTCAAGTTTTAATAGCTCATATTATAAAATATTGCCTAAAATTAGCCCATTAGTAGGAATTAACTATCAGAATCGATTAACTGAAAAAATCAATTATAGTGTTGGATTTAGCTATAAAGATGTTGGTTATCGCTTACATAATTATGAATTACCGACAGGAGAATTCTTTATTGATTTTATTCAAACGATAAGGATTTCATCATTTGAGTTTCCTTTATCAGTAGTTATTCCTATGAAAAATGAAAAGCTTAACATCTGTCTTGGGATTAATCCATATTATCAAAAAACAAGGGTTATGATTGGCGAGTTCAAAGATTTCTACTCGTATGAACTGGACTCATTTTATTATGAACAATCGGGACATTTTTATCCAAAAGATATTATTTCAGCTAACATATTTGCTGGATTCAGCTATCAGCTAAATAATTCACTTGGAATTAAGCTAATCTATATGCAAGGGTTCTCAAAAGTTGCTGCCATGGATAATAGTTTAAAGGCTTCAAATGATCCTGTCTTTGTAGATATTTTTGCTTACATAGAACCACGATTGTCAACTATTGACTTATCATTAGAAATAAGTATAAATAGGTTGAGACTCAGAAAAAGATAGTATTACAGTCGCTAAACTGGCGCAAGTTCTCAGTCATCGGTTGACTTGAAGTGTTGCTACGACTGCATTCTAGTCACCTCAGCCCTTCCAAAGCTTCATCAACAGCCTCCAGCATAGGTGTTGTTGATATTTCCATACCCACTGCATTTTTCATCCAGAGCTGAGGGATAATCCGACCATAAGCATACATTCTTTTCACTTCGGATGAGAAATCATTTTCCTGCAATTGTTTCTCTACCTGAAAATCGATTACATGTCCGATAGGATAGGCTGCCAGATATAATGGATAATCGATCATGTGAGAATAGATTGCCAGTATGGGTTGATCTTTTATTCCAAATGCTTCAGCAAAGTATTTATTCCAAACATCAATGGCAATACTAATAACGGCTTCTTTCAATTGTTCAGTTGTAGCATCCGGGTTTGCATACAACCATTTCCATACGTCCATATCAACCAGAGAAACACCCATAATCTCATAAGTCGACCAGAAAAGATCGAGGTCATCGAGGTATTGCTTATCTGGATTCTTATTTGTCAGGCCCAATAATTCCAAATCTCGTTTTTGGAAAATAAAAGCCAATGCTTCAGTAAATGCAGTGTTCGGCACACCACGCAACATATAATAATCAACATCTTGCAGACTGATTGTTTGTTCCACATTATGTCCGAATTCATGAACGGCAATGTTATAACCTTTGTAGTTCATTCCATCTGGTTCAACTCGTGTTCTTAGTCGTGCTTTGTCTGATTTCATTTCGGCACCCCAGGCATGTCCGGCACCACGACTAGCATCTACAATTATTTTCGAAGGAATAAGCATAGCGTCAACATCACCAAAACCAAGATCAACTAAGATATTTGGCAAGTCAGATTCAAATGCATCCTTGTTAGGATACTTTGTTCTAACAATCGAATCCAGAAATTCATTGCTCATGCTACTTCTCGACTTGAATCCATCATACCAAATATCAAATGGCTCAAGTGGACGACCGAGTCGTTCTGAAATCAATGCAGCTACTTGCTTTACCTGATCGGAAGAACATAAATCAATAAATAGCTTTTCAACATCTTCCTGTGACATTTCTCGTCCTTCATCAAAACTTCTTTTGATATAGGTTGGATAACTCGGATTATACTCATCAACTGCTTGGCGCGATTTGAAATTTTCTAAAAACCATTGATATCTTACAATGTTCTCAGCAGTATAATCAACTTCTTTTCCTTCTTGATATACTTTATTTTCAACAGGATTCCATTCATACTCATTTGAATTAATTACTTCTTGTGGTATACTCTGATCGATGATTCTCTTCATCACTTCATACACCATTTTTTGTTTATCCAATGCGTCTTTACCGTAGTGTGATTTTAATTCATCGCGTAAACCCCAATGCGAAATCAGTTTCATGTCCTTAGGAAACAATGTATTTCCTTCTGCATCCAATAAATGCCCCATATAAATATTATACTCTGAAATATAAGCATCTGCATTGGCCATTACTTCCGACATATTCTGAATTAAATCAGCAGGAATTCGTGATGTAAACAGATCACCCATACGCGCATAAGCCCACTCTAACCGACTCCATTCGGCACCTAGCTTTGTCTTTTCTTCAAGCGTATAAAAAGGGAAATTTAGCACTACAGCAAAAGCTATTTTATTAGCATATAAATCCTCGACTAAATGAGAAGAGGCATTATAGCCTCCAAATAAATAATCGATTGGTGTGAGGGCATCTCCATCTTTATGAACAGGTAGTTTTAAATCGACATGCATTTTGTTGAAATTCCCATTCAGGATTTCCATATTTATAGATACTTTTTCGAAAAACACTTGACGTGCTGTATCATTGACTATATAATTGGATTTGCAGAATTCAACAAACTCTTCTACAGTACCATCTTCAACCGTCCACAATGCTGCTGCCTGAATAAGGCCTCTATTCATTTGCTTATTTTCACCAAAAAGTCTTACAAGCTCTTTGGATGCTCGTGAAATAGCGTCCTCTTTATCAAATGTAGCTGATTTCTTGAAATTTGGTGTAAAAGAAGTTAGTAGAAAAAACAGTCCAACAAAAAGCCAAAGATTTTTCATAATTCCGATTTAATTGTGATGAATTGGGTATGCAAATTAGGGAAAATTGGGGATTGGATGTTCGACAAGAAGAAAGTCTTATTCTTACTTCCTAACAATAAAAGTTCTTTAATCAAAAAACAACCAGCTAATGCCAAAAACAAAAGCTCTTTTTTTGTACTGATATCCATCTACAATAAAGTACTCACCAGCAGGAAAACCCTGATTGACATGCTCATATTTTACAAAACCTTTGGCTCGTTTAACACTAGCATTAATAAAAACATCAACCATAGGATACATAGTTGTTTCAACACTTTGTTGACGGTAAAACAAACTAAATGGAGCATAAAGTCCATCTGCATAATATGTATCTGTAAGTCTGACACTAAATCCCATCTGCAAATTTAAATTTCCTTTAAATGCTTGTCCCTCATAATAGCTAAGGTGGTTTACTGTCCAAAGAGGAACAGCAAGTGCATTTTCATTGGTCGAATGTTGAAGAGCAACATGATTGTTAAAATGAAATTTACCTGCAATAAAATTTTTCTGAAGCTGCAGGCTTAAAACCGAAAATGGAGAGTTAATTTGAACAGGGTCAACAAACTCATTCAAGTACACATAATTTGAAAGTAAATTATACGACAGTTTGGAAAATAACTGCTTATCCTTATTTGAAATACCTGTAAAAATGGATGTTTTATCTGTAGGATTAAAGTTGTTTTGCCAATGCAAATGATTGCTTCTGGCAAGGGTGTATATGTAGTCAACAGTATTTCGTTGAAGAATAGCTCCTGAAAACCAATGAGTAGATTTACTTAGTGCTTGGTCATAAACTACTTCCAATAAATAGTCATTAATATTCGATCCGCTCAACACATAGTCGACTTCAACAAGGGCAATTCCTTTCAAAATCTTTTTCCTCAATTGAACGACTCCAGTCAAATAGATCAGGCTGCTGTCGTGTCCATTCTGAATAATCCGACCGCTATGATGCCTTAGTCCAACCTTGAATTTATCGATGCTGTTTTTAGACGACAAAGCCATCAAACTAATTTCATTTTGCAGCATTCTTTGGTCTATGGAATCATTGGAAATATCATTGCTAAAATAAACAGAATTGAAATATTCATCACTGATATCCTTGTCTGTATAATTTACATCTAACTTTTGATATAACAGCGAATGCACAAGAAACAAACCACCAGCTTTTTTCTCCCGATTAATTGTATCATCCCTTTGCCTTTCAATTTTCAAGCTATGATTCAGGGAAATTTGCTTGTCGAGAAAGGATATTCTTGCATTCTCCAGAAAAACATTTGCATAATATTTATCACCTGTCGAATATCGAGAATAGGCTGTATCGTTAATTCCTCCAATATCGGAGGCATTTATTTTATTGCTGATAAAGGAAGCATACAGCGTATAATTACCCGATTTTGATCGATAGCGTGAGCTGAGGTTTAGGTTTTTGACTTTATTTTTGAGAAGATCGGACGTATTTCCATAAAATTCAGAGGATATATTGGTGAAATAATTGATCGCAACATTCCAGTATGGAGTAATATTACGGGTGTGTAGTGCATAAAGTTTCTGAAGTTCTCCTCCTCCCTGGACATAAAAAAGCTCCGAAAAAGGTGTGTAGGTGTCAAAATACCTGATTGTGTTTCGGTTTACCCGATATATATCATAGGCATTCAATCCCGAATGAAAACCTGAAGTTGACTTAGCATCATACAAAATACTACGATAAGGGCTCCCATAAATACCGCTAGTGACTCCAAATCGCTCAAAAGAATAAGCAGGATTGTATTCATTAATGAAATCAAGTGTAGTATCTACATTTCGAAATGAATCGGCTTTTATTGCCTGATACTCCAGTGTCGTGTAAATTGTTTTAATAGTAAAAACACTGTCTTTTTTCTGCGCAAAAGAAGTTGCCGATAAAATCAGCAAAAGAAAACATAACAGAATAGCTTTACATCTAGTCATCAACCCTTCTTTGGGAATTTTTAGTTCATTCCTGTAATCAGTTCCCGAATGATTTTTGTCATATAGGGTTCCGATTTATTAGCAGCAGAAATAACATCCTCTACTGAAACTTCTTCCAACTCATCATGAAATCCTTCGTCTGTAATAACTGAAATTGCGAAACAAGGAATACCCATATGTCTGGCTACCAAAACTTCAGGAATAGTAGACATTCCTACAACATCTGCACCAATGATTTGAATGTACTTATATTCTGCACGGGTTTCGAGATTTGGCCCCTGCACACTGGCATAAACTCCTGTATGTACGGTAATATCTCCAAAGTCTCCATTTTCAACTATTTGTTGAGCCTTATTAATCATTCCCTTATCGTAAGGTTCTGCCATATCAGGAAAGCGAGGACCTAACTCATTAATATTCTTACCTCTAAGCGGATTTCCACCCAATAAATTTATATGATCGTTGATAATCATTAAATCACAGGTTTTCATTTTAGGATTTACAGAGCCACAGGCATTGGATACAAAAAGTTTGTCGATGCCTAAAAACTTGAATACACGGACAGGAAAGGTAATTTCCTGAAATGAATAGCCCTCGTAATAATGAAAGCGGCCTTGCATAGCGACTACTTTTTTCCCGCCTAATTCGCCAAAAACCAATCTGCCGGCATGGCTTTCTACAGTCGACACAGGAAAATTGGGGATTTTATCGTAATCTAAGGTAAATGCAATATCAATTTCCTTCACTAATCCTCCCAATCCTGTACCTAATATAATACCGAATTGAGGTGTAAAGTCAATTTGCACTTTGATGAAATCTGCTGATTCCTTGATCCTATCTAACATAATCTGTAATTTTCTTTTTGAAATTCTGTTCTGATCCCTGATCTAAAAATACCAGACGAATAGAAATATAATGCAAAGGTAATTCTTTGAATTTGTTCTCTACATCACTATTCTTTATTCGACTAAAATCTTTCTCAGATGTAAGGATTAATGATTTTTCTTGTTTTAAATTAGTAAACTCCGATGCAATTCTATTAATATCCGATTCAGAAAATTGATGGTGATCTGGAAACTGAATGAACTTCAGTTTTGACACTCTTTTTTCTACATATTCAAGCAATGGTTTTGGTTTGTCAATGCCTGTAAATAATAAAATTGCGTATTCATTCAATTGGTTAA
This sequence comes from Bacteroidota bacterium, assembly GCA_018698135.1. Taxonomy (NCBI): domain Bacteria; kingdom Pseudomonadati; phylum Bacteroidota; species Bacteroidota bacterium. The sequence continues at coordinate 7,362 of JABINZ010000214.1, read as the reverse complement.
TATCAAGCTCTTTGCCATTGGCTGAAAAAATTGATTGATATTCAATACCTGTTTCAAATAGTGGTTTTTGAAATCGTTCGGACAATTTTCCTACATCAGTTTTTGCATTTTCAGGTGTTTTGGTTACAAGCAGCACATCGGCTCTTTTATATCCGAACATCCATTCACGCAAATAACCTGATGGCATAATAAGATCTTTCCAGAATGGTTTATAATAATCTGTTAATAATAAACTGAATCCAGGCTTAATTGTCCGGTGCTGGAAAGCATCATCCAATAGAATGATATCCATATCAGGAAAGCTATTGAGTAATTGCTTGACGCCTTCAACTCGTTTTTCGGCTACAGCTACTTTAATCTGGGGAAACTTGTTTTGAATCATCACCACTTCATCACCAAATTCGGCTGGATTTCCGTTTTCAATAAGGAGTTTGTAGCCTTTTGTTTCCCTTTTATAACCTCTGCTTAATACGGCAATATTTTTATTCTGGCTGATTAAATAATCGACCAAATAAATTATCATTGGCGTTTTACCACTTCCTCCAACTGCTAAATTTCCAACAGATATTATAGGAATAGAAAAGGATTGGGAAGCCAAAATGCCAAAGTCAAATAGTTTATTTCTGACAAAGGTAATAAGCCCGTATATGAACGAAAATGGAAATAAAAATATGATTCGGATTTGTTTCATGCTTTCAATACATACAAAAGTACGCAGCAATTTTAATTTTATTATGATTCAAGCTATTTGATGTAAATTCTTTGTTATAATTTTGAGAACAATTTATCGATCTAAAAAGATGAATGAAAATTATGATACTCAAAGAAATTATAGCCAAAATTGAAGAACAATTTCCATCTGTTTATCAGGAAGATTATGATAATTCAGGATTGATTTGTGGATCAGATGATCTGGAGATTAATGGAATCAATATTTGTGTAGATGTTACCGAAGACGTTTTAAATGAAGCCATTAAAAATGGACAAAACCTGATCGTATCGCATCACCCTATTTTATTTAAAGGAATTAAAAAACTAAAGGGATCAAATTATGTTGAACGCATATTAATTCAGGCCATTAAAAATGATATAGCCATTTACGCTGTGCATACCAATATGGATAATATGTGGTTCGGAATTAATACCTATTTGGCCAATTTATTTGGATTAAAAAACATACAGGTTTTAAAACCCTTGGAAAAAGCTCTTTATAAGATCACTGTTTTTTGTCCGGACATGAAACTTTCTGATGGACAGTATGTTCCTGGCAAAGTTCGCAATGCTATGTTTGGAGCCGGTGCGGGAAAAATAGGCGATTACGATAGTTGCTCATTCAATTATGATGGCTATGGTACCTATCGCGGTTTGGAAGGAACTGATCCCTTTATTGGAAGTAAAGGAAAAACAAATGTTCAAAAAGAAGTGAAAATTGAAACAGTTGTTCCTGTTCATCTAAAAAGCAAAGTAATTAATGCCATGTTGGAAGCACATCCTTATGAGGAAGTAGCCTATGATGTTTTTAGTCTTGATAATGCATATTCAAAAGCGGGGGCAGGTGTTATTGGCGATTTGCCTTTGGAAATGAAAGAAACAGATTTTCTAAAACTGATTAAAGAAAAACTAGGTTCACAGCTAATTCGTCATTCTCAACTATTAAAGCAGAAAGTGTCTAAAGTTGCCATTTGTGGAGGTTCTGGCAGTTTTCTGCTGAAAGATGCATTGATGCAAAAAGCCCAAGCATTTATTAGTGCTGATTTCAAATATCATGAGTTTTTTGATGCCGACCATAAAATACTGATTTCGGACGTGGGGCACTTTGAAAGTGAGCAGTTTACAATAGACATCCTTCATGATTTATTAATTAAAAATTTCACTACCTTTGCGATCTCAAAAACAAAGGTAAATACGAATCCAATTAATTATTTCTAATGGAAAAAATCCCAGCAATTGAAAAACAGTTAAGAGCATTATATAATCTACAATTAATTGACTCTCGTTTAGACAAATTAAGAAGTGTTAGAGGGGAGTTGCCGATGGAAGTTCACGATCTGGAAGATGAAATTATCGGACTTGAAACAAGAATCGAGAATTCAACCAATCAAAGTGAAGAATTACGGCAATCAATTGAGGTTTTCAAAACAAAAATCTCGGAAGCAAATGCACTGATTTTGAAATATGAATCACAGCAAATGCACGTGAAGAATAATAGAGAATATGTAGCTATTTCGAAAGAAATGGAACTTCAGAAACTCGAAATTATGGCTGCTGAGAAAAAGATCAAAGAGGTTAATGTTGAGATTGAAGAAAAAAACAAACAATCAGTAGATGCTTCAGCAGAGTTGAAAGAAAAGAAAAATGACCTGATTGAGAAGGAAAAGGAATTGAAAGAAATTATTGGTGAGACTGAGATTGAAGAAACTGAAATTTTAAAAGGTCGTGAAATTGCCGAAAAAGAAATCGAAGAAAGACTTTTGAAAGCTTATAGCAAAATCAGACTTACCTATAAAAATAATTTATCTGTTGTTTCTATTGAAAGAGATGCTTGCGGTGGTTGTTTTAGTCAGATTCCCCCACAAAGGCAGTTAGATGTGCGCTTACATTTAAAAATTATTGCTTGCGAAAACTGTGGAAGGATTTTAGTAGACCATGAATTAGGAGAACATATTCGTGAAGAATTTGGAGTGAAGCAAGACTAGTAAATTATTTAAATACCATAAAAAGACCTTGTTGACTTAAAACTCTTCAAGGTCTTTTCCATTTTTATCCAAAATCTTATAATCAATCAGGTGCAAAGCCTGGGATGACTTAATGCGAATCAGCATTTTGTATTTAAACATCCACCTAAAATTATGTGGAATTATACCTGCTCTTAAATAAGTACTTATAAATGGATGCACACGAATGGTGATCCGTTTTTCTTTTAATTCGCTGTGAATAAAGTTCAAGCTGTGCTCAATATCATCGACAACCAAAATAGTCGGTTTTACTTCGCCTGAACCACGGCAAACCGGACAAGTTTCTGTAATTGAAAGGTCAATGACAGGTTTTACACGTTGGCGTGTAATTTCCATTAAACCAAATTTACTGATAGGAAGGCAGGCATGTTGCGTTTTGTCCTTACGCATGGCTACTTTCATTTTTTCAAACAGTATCTTTTGATTTTCGTAGGATCTCATGTCGATAAAATCAACAACGATCAATCCACCAATATCACGTAGTCGTAATTGTCGGGCTACTTCTTCGGCAGCATCGATATTGATGCTTAAAACATTTTCTTCCCTATCCGCATCCCGATTTGTTTTACTCCCACTGTTTACGTCCACCACGGTCATGGCTTCTGTATGTTCAATTACCAGATAGGCACCTTTGCCAAAATTGATGATTTTACCAAATAACGATTTTATTTGTCTGTCAATCCGATAACTCTCAAACAAATTTTTTCCATCCTGAAATTTGAGTATTTTCTGCTTTTCAGGGAATATTTTTTCCAGGTATTCCTGCAATTCTCCATGACTTGTTTTGTCGTTCACAACAATTGAGTCAAAGGAATCATTAAGCATGTCTCTTAAAATAGAGGTAGCTTTATTGTATTCCCCAAGGAGTTTGGTCTTTTTCTCAGTAAGATTATGGACAATCTCATTCCACCGTTTCATGATAGACATGAAGTCTTTTTCCAGAAGATGACCATCTTTATTTTCGGCAGCTGTTCTGACAATAACACAAAAATTTGCCGACTTGATATCCATAAATATATCTGTCAGCCTTTTGCGTTCTTTTCTATCACGTATGCGTTTGGATACAGAAACGCCTTCGGAGAAGGGAATCAATACAATATATCGACCTGCTAATGTAATTTGGGAACTAATACGGTGCCCTTTGGTTGAAATTGGTTCTTTGATAACCTGAACCATAACCTGTTGGTCGACCTCAAGTGCTTTACCTATTTCACCACCTTTGCTAATTTGCTGAAACTTCTTAAATGCAGAAATATCTGGCTTAACATGGTCTCCCCTAAGGGTTTTGTTCGTAAAACTAATGAAATTCCGAATATCAGGACCCAGATCATGGTAATGCAAAAAAGCATTTTTACTGTATCCTATATCGACAAAGGAAGCATTTAAGCCGGGAAGTATTTTCTTGATTCTGCCCAGATAGATATCACCAACAAGATATTCCTTGTTGGCTACATCCTGATGAAACTCAACAAGTTTATCGTCCTCTAATAATGCAATGTCCAGTCCTTGTTTAGTGGACTGGATAATTAAATTTCGTTTCAATGATATCCTCCTGTGTGCTTAGCTTAGATTAATCCGCAAAGGGATTAGCAGTCTAAGAAATTAGAAAATGAAATTATTTCCTCTTCTTATGTCTGTTTTTTCTGAGCCTCTTCTTTCTCTTATGAGTAGCAATCTTATGTCTTTTCCTCTTTTTACCGCTTGGCATATTTTCTAATTTTTATTCTTTCAATAAATCAACCGTATCAAGCGATTAAAATAACATGATTCAAATGATCATGCTCTTAACCCTTCTTATACCTTTGAACATAAAACGATTAGCTTACATTTTACTGAAAACTAATCTTTAACAATTATTTATTCAAAAAATTAAAGCAATTAAGCTTTAACCATTTCTTTTACTTTAGACGCAAATGATTTTGATGGCTTGAAATATGGAATATAATGTTCAGGCACTACAATTGATGTGTTCTTCGTTATATTTCTTCCTATTTTCTTGGCTCTTTTCTTAAGCGTGAAGCTACCGAATCCTCTGAAATAGGCGTTTTCACCTTGAATAAGTGAATCTTTTACAATATCAAAAAAGACTTCTACAACTTCTTTAACGTCTCTTTTTTCTAATCCAGTTTTCTTGGAGATCTGAGAAACAACATCCGTTTTAATCACAATATTCTCTTTTTACTTGTTAAACAATTAGTTCGAGCTGCAAAAATAGAATTTTTTAAAAAACCTTTTGCACAAAAGTTGTTTTTTTTCAATAAAAGTTTTGTGCTTGCTAATTAATAGAAGCTTCTCAATTACAATGGGTTCTGTCAAAAAAACGAGTCACCGCTATTTTAGTACATTATTTATATTATTTCTTTCTGAAAAACATCCTTTTTAACTTTGAATGTTAATCGCTATTAATAAGGTTAAGGAAGATAAATATATGCTCGTTGTTATTTCTCCATCTAAAAACTTAAACGAAAAAGACTCACGCTTGGTGTCGCCTTATACCCTGCCCAGCTTTACTTTGGAAGCAAAAAGGCTAATCCTAATACTAAAAAAGTTGAGCATATCGGAGATTAGCAAATTAATGGGCATTAGCTTAAAACTGGCAGAGTTAAACTATATTCGATACAAAAATTTCAAAACACCTTTTACTATTAAAAACTCTAAACAAGCCATCAGTCTGTTTAGTGGCGATGTATATCAAGGTTTTGATTCGAAAACATTAAGCGATCAGGATCTTATTTATGCCAATAAGCACTTGAGAATACTTTCCGGTTTATATGGCTTAATAATGCCTTTGGATATTATTCAGCCCTATCGATTAGAGATGGGAACTCTACTAGAAAATAAAAACGGAAAAGATCTGTATGCCTATTGGGGAAATAAGCTAACAAAATCCCTGAATAATTATTTCAAAAACTCAGATTCAAAAGTTTTGATTAATTTGGCATCGAAGGAATATTTCAAAGCGCTCTACTTTACCAAGATTAAAGCACAGGTTATTAATATTCATTTCAAAGAATTCAGAAATGGCCAATTGGTGTTTTTAAGTTTTAATGCTAAAAAAGCACGTGGGCTTATGTCTCGATTCATTATTGGAAATCGCATAGCCCAAACTGAAGATATAAAACAATTCAATGTAGAAGGCTACTACTTTGATGAGCAACGATCAACTTTTAACGATTGGGTTTTTGTTCGATAGTGTATATTTAATATTTTGTAAATTAGCTGCAAAATCTGATTATCAATCTTAAATAACATATAATGAAAAAATTAGTTTTGATTCTATTGCTTGTTCCTCTTTACCTATCAGTAAGTGCTCAAAATTTGGACAAACTTACTTTAACCAATGATCAGGTTATAAAGTGCACGGTAACTCAGGTTACAGAAGATGTTATTAGTTATAAAATTGAAGATGAAAATGGACAAATTGAAAGTTATTCTGTTCCTTTCACTGATGTAGACGTATTGGAATCTGACAATAAATTTATTTATGAAAAATACATGGATATCAAAGCTGATAAAAGTGTTCCTGCCGGAGTAGAGTTTTCAAAAGCCACAATTTTTGTAATTGGTGGAGCTGTAGTTGGTGTTACAGGTTTGGGGCTCATTGCTTTGTCGAAAATACCAGGTGCATTGCAAACACAAAAAAGAGGACAGCTTAGTGCTACGGGTATTACCATGACAGTTGTTGGTGGCGGTCTGGTCGGACTTGGATTGTACCAATTAAAGCAAGCTGGCGAAAAGTTATTCGAGAAAAAAGCATATTATATTGGCCCAACTGACGAAGGTGTGGGTTTTGTCTATACATTTTAATAACAATTCTCACAAAAAGTGTAAATTGCAAATTCAAAGCATATAACAACTTAAAAAATAATCACATGAAGTGGAAATTTATCCTCCTATTAATGGCAGTATCAAGTTTAAGTATTTTAACTTTTCAAAATTGCAATAAACCCGATCCTTGCGAAGGAGTGGTTTGTTTAAATGGAGGCGTCTGTGTAGATGGCTTTTGCGATTGTCCTGAAGGTTATACCGGAGATAATTGTCAGTTACAAGTAGCACCCAAAGAAATTGTCATTAAAAAATTTGCTATCAATGGCTATCCTGCCTCAAATGGTGGCAACCCATGGGATACACATGATGGTCCAGATCTTTACGTTAAAGTTTTACAAGGCAAAACAGAAGTTTATCGCTATCACAAAACTATCCTCAATGCAGTTGATGGTTATGTTTACGATATGATTCCCTTAACTGGCCAAAACCCATCTCTGGATCCAGACACAGAATATACTCTGGAATTATGGGATGATGATTCGGATCAGGGAATGAATGACCAAAAGGTTCATACTTCGGTTAAGTTTAAACCTTACAAAGACAATACGAACTTCCCAGATACTATTAATGTAAAAAGTTTCTTGTGGGATATGGATATTAGCTTATATCTTAACTACGTACATAACTAAACATTAACACATAACATCTAAGGCTATTTCGAAGATTATCGGAATAGCCTATTTTTGTGCATGAAAGATTGATCACACAGCAGTGTCCTGATTGATATATACTGTTGCCACAAATCAGAAGCTAGGGAAACCTGGCTTTTGTTTTTAGGGCCTTTAAATTAGGAACCATT
>JABINZ010000213.1 GCA_018698135.1 Bacteroidota bacterium | reverse complement strand
TGGACAAAAGAAGAAAAGGGAAAAACGAGAGAAGAAAAGCTTGAAGAATACCAACACTTTTTGAGTAAAATAAATGCTTTTGGTTATTTATCACACTCATTTAACAATAGCAGTAAAACATGGGCTGTTTTAGGTATGGATAATACAGTGTCCGAATTGGGAGAAAGTAATGGCGGAACAGGAAAAAGTATTTTCGGATTCGCATTGGGAGAGCTCTTCAAATACGCTTATATATCGGGTAAGAAAAGAAATTTAACCGAAGATAACCATATCTGGCAAGGAGTTGATGAAAGAACCCGAATCATTCTTATCGATGATGTAAGGCAAAGTTTTGATTTTGAATTTTTATATCCTGTCCTGACAGGACAGCTGGTGGTAAACCCAAAGAACAAGTCTGCTTTTACAATTCCCAAAGATTTAACCCCTAAACTTTACATTTCCACCAATCATGCTCTTAAAGTCAATGGGAACTCTGATTTAAGGCGACAATGGAAAATTGGCTTTTCAGATTATTATAACAGCAATCGAAATCCTGCACAGGAATTCGGTAGGATCTTCTTTGATCAGGATGAATGGCCGGATGAACAATGGAACAAATTCTACAATGTTGCGGCTTATTCTATTCAATCATATCTAAAACTTGGTAAGATAGAAGCACCTCAGCAATCAATCAGATTAAGAGAACTGATAGCAATTATGGGCAATGATTTTCTGGATTGGGCAGAAACATATTTCTATGACTCTTCAAGAAAGGATACAAGTCTTGAGAGATCCAGTCTTTACGAAGACTTCAAATTGAACAATCCAACCATTATCAAATTTTATTCTTCCAGGAAGTTTAAAGCATGCATAAAAGCTTATTGTGAATACAAAGGATATACTTTCAATCCCGAAAAGAATGGAGAGGATGACAAGCGCAACAGCATCGAATATTTTACACTTGGAATCAAATTATAGAAGTGTGATAATACAATACTATATAACTTATAAATATATCTGTACTTTAGTACTTAACATATATATAATACAGAAATACAGCAGTTTAAGAAGTACAATTAGAGTACAGATCAGTACAGAAGTCTTAATTTGTTAGATTAAAAAGTACTGTACTTTCAGTACTGATTGTCTTTTAGGTGCATGTCGTTGATTTACTGAAAGATAAAGGCTGAAAAAAGGCTTGTAGTACTAAAGTACAGTTTAAAACCCAATTTATACCTATAATAATTCCTAAAAATTCAACAACTCAAAAGATAAGAAAAAAAGAAAAATCCCATTAAATCATCAAAGGAATAACTGCTAAAATTATTTTACATTTTTATTTACAATTTAAACCAAACTTAAGATGGAAACCAAAATCCAAGAAATTTTAAAGCTCCTCAAGGAAGGGCGATCATATCAATTTATCCAAACAAGTCTTAATGTTTCACCAACAAAAATTTCAAAGATTAAGAAAGAGTATCTGGACAGTCAAGCGATGGAAGAAAATGATGTTTCAGAAAGTGGTAGCGGTAGTGGTAGTAGTACTACCGGTAGTGCCCAAAATGATACAAAAACGCAGAATACAGACAGTAATCACATCCCCCCTTCTGGTAGTAGTAGTGATAGTGGTAGTGATAGCAGTAGCGATCCTAAATCAATATATGATGTACGAAAATTGGAGTTGGAGCAAGAGTTAAGGATACAAAAATTAAAATATGAGGATAGAGAAAAAGAAAGAGCATTTCAAAGAGCAAATAATAAAAACAAGGGGCAAGAACATCCAGCTGTAAAAGATGATTATCTGTTTAAACAAGAATTAAAGAAAAAGCGTGAGATAGCAAAAGAAAAGCTATTCGGCCTCGATCTTGATGATGATGAATTAGCAAAGAACGATAAATGTGTAATCTACTCCTCATTAGATTTGATGAATAAGAAGACCTATTAGTTCTAGCACTAAATTTTAGTTATGGGGAATGATACAATATTATTATTCCCTTATTTTACTGTTGCAATATATCAAATATTGACTTGAGCATCATCACGTAAACCATTATGGTTTTCTTGGTTATATTAATTCTAATACATTATAACCTGTTATTGCATGTTACTCTAAAACAGAACTCTCGAATTCAATGGTATAAACGCATTTAGTTTATTAAATTTGGGGGCAAGTACTATTTAAGTGCATTAAGTTCACAGAAGGAAAATCAGAAAATTGCCCGAACAACAAAACATAGAATACAAACAAATCTGGCACGATGATTACCTGAAATGGGTATGTGGTTTTGCCAACTCCATAGGAGGAATCATTTATATCGGAAAAAATGATTCTGGGAATGTAGTTCACTTACCTAACTATGAAAGACTCATGGCGGATGTCCCGAATAAAATTCGAAATAGTATGGGGATCATCTGTGATGTGCAGTTAGAAGATGATGAAGGCAGTAAATATATCTCCATAAAAGTAAGCCCCTACTCTGTTGCCGTATCTTTAAGAGGCAGGTTTTATTATCGTTCCGGCAGTACAAACCTTGAGTTGACCGGGGTTGAATTAACTGAATTTTTATTAAAAAAAACTGGTAAAACTTGGGATGATGTAGTTGAAGAAGGAGCAAATATTCAAGACATTAATGAAGATAGTCTAAAGAAATTCATAGAAGACAGCAAGGAAAAGGGCAGAATGCCGGAAACTAAAGGGTTGTCCACATTTGAGATACTTGAAAAACTACAACTTACCGATGGAAGTAAATTAAAGCGAGCCGCTATTGTTCTTTTCGGGAAAGACCCTAGTAGATTTTATCCCAATGTTCAGGTTAATATTGGCCGTTTTAGGAAAGATTCAACTGACTTAAAATTCCAGGAAATTGTAGAAGGTAACCTAGTTCATATATTAAACGAAGTGCAGGTACAACTGAATCATAAGTTTTTAACCAGACCGGTGGTCTTTTCAGGAATGCAACGTATAGAGAATGATGAATACCCTGTGGATGCATTAAGAGAAATGTTACTCAATGCATTAGTACACAGAACTTATATGGGAGCACACATTCAGATGCGGGTTTATGATGACCGCCTTTCCATCTGGAACGAAGGAGGTTTGCCTTTGGGACTTATTCTTGAAGAATTGAAAAAAGAGCATAACTCTCGTCCACGTAATCCTAAAATTGCAAAAGCATGCTTTATGGCTGGTTATATTGATACTTGGGGGCGAGGTACACTTAAAATTATAAATGCATGTAAAGAAGCTAAGCTTCCTGAGCCGGATATTTTAGAAAAGGATGGTGGTATATTAGTTATTCTTCATAAAAGAAGTGAGCATGAAAGTAGTCAAGTAAGTAACCAAGCTAGAAGCCTAACATTTAGCAACATAGAAGACATCATTGCTTTTTGTAACCAAGCAGGTAACCAAGCTGATAACCAAGCTAGTGACCAAGCTAGTGAGGTAGTTAATGCAGAGATTCATACAAGAGTAGCAGATATACTTAAAATTGCTAAAAGTTGGATAAGGCGTGAAGATTTATTTAATGCTATTAAAATTAGTAATCAATCAAAAAACAGGAAAAAGTATCTAGACCCACTCATAGATTTAGGATGGATTTCCATGGAGTATCCAGATAAAAAAACACATCCAAATCAAAAGTATAAAATCACAGAACCAGGCATTAATTTATTAAAGCTAATAAGCAAACCATAAATCTTTGCTTAAAGAACTGGTTTTTAATGTAGAAGAAATAAACTACATTATTAATAATCATGATTTGAAAATAGGTGTTCTTAAGTCCATTTACTTATACCAAACTATCAGCAAAGAAATATCAGAAATGACCAGTAAATTCAGACTATGCCCTGCAAACTACATGCAAATGGATTTAAGGTTTTCATGTAGTACATACTACCGTAGTACTTCACCAGTAGAAACTGTTACAACATCTACTCTATCTCAATAAATTAATATACAGCTTTACGATTACAATCTTTGAGCAACAATCTTCTTAGCTTTATTCTTTTAACTAATAAATTTTTAAGATTATGAAAAAGAAGAAATCGTATCCACTTCTTTACAAGTTAGCATATGCTATTGGTAAAGAAAAAGAACTTGTTCCAAGAAGCGAACAGTTAAAGATTCCCAAACAAACTAAATACTATTGGAGAAGCTTACCTGAGACAAGTATTGTTAAACTCGAGGATCAATTGCAAATAAGCAAAGAGGTCAAACAAGTTATCACTGATAATAATATTAGCTCAATTCATTACAGGAAACTTCTTATGATTACTGCAAGAATCCATTTTAAATCAGTTGATTTCATTGGTGAAAAAAACTATATTAAAATATTAGAAAGAAATAAAAGAGAATTTGTTAATCTAATAGAAGCTTATTCAAACATTCTAACTCGTGATACACTATTAAAATGGTTTAAGGTACAACCAAGGAAATACCTTGTTTGGTATTACCAAATTCAATATGAATGTGATTCTAGTAAAATACTCCTTTGTGCTAAGAAGTTTCCTCAGCAACTAACGATTAGAGAATTTACAATCATTGAAAAAGCACTTTTTGATCCAAATTTTAGGAACTGGCCTAAATGTGCTATTCATGCTGATTTAGTAAAACGAAAGCTACTTACTATATCAAGATCTACTTTTTACAAACATGCATCTAAAATACTACCTTCATCAAATAGGAAGCAAGGAAAACGTAAAAAACATAAGCCTTTACGTGCGATGAGGATAAATGAATATTGGCATTTCGATATCAGTTATTTTAGAACGCTAAACGGAGAAAAGCAATATATATATGCAATTATCGATAATTTTAGCCGTAAAATATTAGCATGGAGGTGTGAAGATAAGATACGTAATTCTATTGTTTGTGAAATGTTAGAAGAAGCATTGGGTATTAAGATAAAAGCAAGCTTGACATTAGTAAGTGATGGAGGATCAGAAAACATTGGGAATAATATTCGAAAAATTGTTGAATATTATAAACTGTTTTATAATTCTGAAATATCGCACAAAATAGCTTTAAAAGATATTAGATATAGTAATTCTATGATTGAGCGTTTTTTTAGGATAATGAAATCTGATTATCTTTATATCCAACATGCTGAAAACCCAGGAATACTAATTAAACAATTAAAATCTTTGATAATTGAATACAATTTTATCAGACCACACTACTCTTTGGGTTATTTGACACCTGATGAAAAATTTAGAGGACTTCCGCAACCCGACCTATCTGAAAGGATTAAAAAAGCAAGGGAAAAAAGGAATCTAAAAAACAAAACATGCAATTGTATGAAATGTACTTGCTCATGATACTATTCATTTCTATTCATCTCTTAAAAAGTACAAAAAGTCCAGTAATTTGTACCTTGCTTTCGGAAAAGCACATTTTTCCGAATGCACTACTAGCCTACTCAATAGCTTCAAATATTAAGAAACAGCTCGTTTTTTTAGTCAAATAAATTTGGTTTGAATCCCTGAGGGATCATTGTAACCTTCTTGTTCTCCTTTGATTCAACATTGGAACATACCGAAAAAGTGTTTTGTCAATTACCGAAAACGACATCCAATAACATTCAGAAACGTGATAAAACGTTTTTAAACGCTTTGCCAGGCTAAATGGCGATATGGAGATTTGGCGATTTGATTTCGCCATTTCGCCAAATCGCTATATCGCCACTTGAATGATTTGCGTTTGTTAACAATAAATATCTTCAATCACCTCAATAAAGTCAAACTACCACTCAACTCTTTACTCTTCCCATTTGCCCCTTTGGCGCGAATGCTATAGTAATAAGTACCTAAAGGGCAGGTCTTTCCTCTAAAGCTTCCATCCCAACCTTCACTTAGCTTATCACTTTCAAATACCTTTTCACCCCAGCTATTAAAAATCTGAATATTGTACTCTGAAATAAAGATGCCTTTTGGCAGGAAAATGTCATTAACACCATCTCCATTTGGAGTGAAAGAGTTTGGAATAAATAATCGAAACTCAGTTGGTATGCAGAGGACATTGGAAACGGACTCTAAGCTATCTCCGTTTCGGTAAGCTATCACACGGTAGCAGTAGGAGGCTGCTTTAAGATTAGTCAGACTGTCTTTGAAAGTTACGGGTTTTGGGATACGGGTTACGGGTTGGTAAGTACTATTATTGGAGCTTTGTAAATCTAAACCCTTTACCTGCAACTCGTATCTCGAAACTCCCTCTTGCCATTCTTCATAAGACGACCATGTCAAACGAGGATAGGCTTCATTGGTATCTACCCTTAGCAAAATACTCTTCCCATAATTCGAATACTCACCTGTAAATTCACAACTATCAGTAACGCTAATCCTGTAATAATAACTCTGCATATCAGGGTAAACCATATAATCTTCATAGTTGAAAGTGCCCTGATCCTCATCTGAAAGATAATCCCACCAAGACCCATCATCTGAGCGCTCCAGATGATAGGTCTTGGGGATACCCTCAACAGGTTTCTTCCACTCCACAAAAATATGTTCATTGTTTACTACGGTAGCTCTTTCAAGTAATGGTGCTGAAACTTTGCTTTCGATAGTAAAGAATTGAGTGGTATCTGTTACACAACCAAAATCACTGGTACTGAAAAGCGTTACCGATTTGTGACCTGTATAATAATAAATCGTAAAAGGATTCTGACTTCCGCTGGTACTACCATTCTTAAAGTCCCAAAACCATTTAGTGATGTTACCACTATCAACCATAGAACTATCAAAAAACCACATGGTATCTTCTAGGCAATTGTTGAGATAAATAAATGCTGCCAAAGGCATCGGATACACATAGATATTTTGTTTAGTTGTGTCGGTGCAGTTTTGATTACTGGTTGCTATGAGCTGAATTGTGTACTTGCCCCACTTCGTAAATGTTATGGAATCATAATGTTCTGATGCTACAGTGTCATTTTCAATAATCCACTGATAACTCATAACTCCATCACTGATTACTGATTGATTCGTGAAATCAAAACTATTGGAATCGAGGCATTGAGTACTGTCATTAATGCTGAAATCAGCCAGAGGACTAGCAAAAAGTTTTGCTTGCTTTACAAGAGTATCTGAACAGCCATGAGTAGTGTTAGTGATCAATCTGATATCGATTATTCCAGAATTCTGAAGTACAAGAGAATCTATATGATAATTTGAAAATGTGTCACTATTGTTAACTATCCATTGGTTTAGAATAATGCTATCACCTTGAATAAATGAAATATTCTCGGTAGAAATCATATGTCCATTAAAGCATTGGGCGGTATCAGCTATGCTGAAATCACTAATAGGTGAAGGGCTAACTGTAATGAGCTTAGTGATGGAATCAGTACAGTTGTTGGATGTCTTGGTAACAAGTTGTAAATTCCATGTGGCAGCCTGAAGTTCATCAATAAAAGGAAAACTACCCTGCACAGTGTCAAAGGGTGCTGTAAGGCTTGTATCAACTCTCCAGTACCATTTATTAATGCTATCTCCAATTACTGTTGACAGATTAGTGATAATGAAGTTTTGCTCATTGAAACATTGAAATGAATCGTTGATGGAAAATTCAGCTTTGGGCATTGGATGAACCACAAATTGCACGTTTGTCGTATCTGAACATCCATGAGTAGTAAATGTTATAAGTTCTAATGTGTGGTTTCCAGCTTTCAAAGAATCTACAAAGTCAGGTACTTTTGAATTGGAAAATGCCAACGAATCTAATAACCAGTGATACTGATTGATAGAATCTCTATTGACAATTGATAAGTTATTGACCAAAAAATGCTGCTCATTATAACATATTGCAGAATCATTCAGGTCAAACAAAGCTTCAGGCATGGGATTTACATACACCGTTTTTGTCTTGCTAGCTTTACAGCCATAATCCGACAAAACAATCAAGG
>JABINZ010000212.1 GCA_018698135.1 Bacteroidota bacterium | reverse complement strand
TGCAATAATATGTACAGATTCTTCTGGTGTTTTATTGGTAAAAGCTTTTGCTTCTTCTTCATTGGCAAAAACTATATCCACATAATTGGTAATAATCTCTTGTAGGAACTCTCTATTATCTTCAACAACGTTAAAACTAGCTAGATCGATAGATACTTGCAGCCCGCATTCCTTTGCAAATTTTACAGCTTCTCTTATCAGGTCTTGATTCTGCACTAAATATCCTTCAATATGTAAAATTTGATATCCTGTAAATAAATCCCTCGACAAATCATTTGCCGTTAACTCTATTGCTGCACCCAGAAAAGTTGCAAATGTTCTTTCTGAATCAGGGCTAATCAAACCTATTGCTCTTCCACTAGCAGCATCACCAATTAACAATTGAGGATCAATTCCACTATCCTTCTGATCATCTCCAAAGAATTTTCCCATCTCATCTTGCCCCACTTTTCCTATAAAGGAAGCATTTATTTCAAGATTAGCTAATCCATTAATCGTATTTGCAGCTGATCCACCTGCAGACATACTTTTCTTCAGACTTGAAGTTAGATTTTCAATATTTTTTGAAGTTTGGTCATCAACCAGTTGCATACTTCCCTTTGGGAAATTTAAATCTTGCAGCGTTTTGTCACTTTCCAATTGAGTCATAATATCTACAAGTGCATTTCCGAGTCCGATTACTTTTGTCATAATTTTGTTTTTAATTGACTCACCCCCAAACCCCTCTCTAAAATTAAAGAGGGGAGCAGATCATGATTCAAATCACCATTTACAATCCAAATTTTATTTTATACCTCCATTTTCTTTTTTCCTCTCAAGAGTGGAAAAGGCAAAAACAACAAAGGCCAACATTTCTGTCAGCCTTTCTTTGCTCCCCCTGCTGGACAATTATCGAACATAATTATTACTGAACTGACCAGAATATATGAATTAAGGGACATTTTAGGCAATTTAGATCATTTAAATAAAAAAGTAAAAATATAAAATCTCCTTGATATTACCATATTTATATCCCTTTCTAAACTTAAACATGTAATAAATAATAAAATTCTCATGCCCACCCCATCAAAAAAGCAAACAGTACCTGTGCATACTGGAAAACCCAATAACTATTTATCAAGTAGAAGAATTGCTAAAATTAGAAGCAAACAACATGCTCATGTTATGCGTGATATTAGGGTAGCGCAACCAGCTTATATTCAGGTATATGGAGGACTGCTCAATTTTGAGCTGTCCTATTATTTAAACTCTCAAAATAAAAAACAGCCTGAATATCATCTGACTAAATCACAAACTATTTTTCTGGTATCAGGGTATGATATGGTTCTTAGGGCTTGTAATATTCTAAATGAAAATTATGACAAACGTACCCTCCTCAGAATTGAGGAAAGGTATTATTTACATCCAAATACAGGTAAACAACACCGCCACGTATTACGAGACTGTAATATCCTTAATGAAAACTATGAGAAACTTAATCTGCCCAAAATTGAGCAGATCGCCTCTAAGGACTCTAAAGGCAGGAAATATAAAGAATTTAACCTTACCCAAAGTTGGGCAGGGGTAATATAGACTCCAAAAACAGAATATTAGGAATTGTGAACCTGCTTATATTAAGGTATATGGTAACGAAACCAAATTTGGATTGGTTAATTTTATTCCAGTAGAGAAATTGCTGAGATCACTGGTAAGCTACATAAAAATGTTATGAGGGATTGTGATGTGCTGAATGAAAATTATATAAATTTAGGCTTGCTCAAAATTGAGCAGGGGTATTATTTACATCCAAATACAGGTAAAGAACACCGCCACATATTATGAGACTGTAATATTCTTAATGAAAATTACAACAATCTTTGACTGTCCAAATTTGGGCAGTCAAATTTTAAAGCTGAAAAATGGTCAGACTTATCGAGAATACCTATTAACCAAAATTCAAACCTTTGATCTAATGACTTGGTATAATACTGAGTTAAGAATAAAGGTTAATCGTATATGGGAAAGATATGACAATGTAATAAGGGATTGCGATATTCTTAATAAAAATTATAACAATCTTTCACTGCTCAAAACTGAGCAGTGGTATTACAAGGACTTTAAAAGCAGAAAATATTAGAAATTTTGAACCGACTTATATAGAGGTATATGGTACTGAGTCCAAATTTGGGCTGAGTGAATATAAAGACTCAATTGTTTAACGACATGACCACGTAATAAGAGACTGTGATAAACTAAACACTAACTACTTGAAGCTCAACATAGTCCAAATCTGGA
>JABINZ010000211.1 GCA_018698135.1 Bacteroidota bacterium | reverse complement strand
GACTCATTCCAAATTCATGTGGATGCAAATATGACTGATCAGCATCCTAAAGTTTATGACAAATTCCACATTATTTATGATTTTAAAGGAAAGGATTTACCCCTGGCTAAAATTGAAAAAGCAGTGAAGTTATCCAAAGAAAACTATTGTGGAGTGAGTGCCATGCTTACGAAATCGTCAGCATTGAGTTATGAAATAAAATTGTCTGAAAATTAATCAAACTGATTGGTGCTGAGCATGACCAATGTGCAGGCTTCCACAATTTCAATATTATTATTCATGGCCAGCTGTATTAATTCTAAATTTTCTGTACCTGGATTAAAAATGAGTCGTTTGGGATTGGTTTTGAGGATAAAATCATACCATTCTTCTTGTCTCATAGGGTTCAGATATAAGGTTATCGTATGAATGTTTTGAAGTGGATCTTTGCTGTTAATGATCGGAACTCCATCAATGGAGGTATTCTTTATGCCAACTGGTATGGCATCAAAGCCATTATTCAACAAAGCATTCACGGCCATATTGGAATAACGAGTGGGATTATCTGAAGCACCTAAAACAACAACTTTCATGATTAAATATTTTGACAAAAATAAGAATTCCTTTCATACACAGGAACAGTATCTTTGTAAAAAAGAAAGCATTCATAAAATTGACTTCGAATGAATCGTTTTGAAAATATCTGGAGTAATATTTATTTCAACATTGTTAAAAACAACAACAAGCTTTACCAATTAATATTAATCAATATTGTTGTTTTTGTGTTATTCGGATTTATAGAGGTATTCTTTAACTTGTTCAAAATACCTGATGAAATATATACGAAATTTGAGCGGTATTTTTCATTATCGGCTCATCCATCAGAAATAATTCGCAAACCCTGGACAATTGTAAGCTACATGTTTATGCATGGAGGCTTTTTGCATATCATTATTAATATGCTTTTGTTCTATTGGTTTGGTAAAATTTTTCAGGAATATTTACGAGATCGGAAACTTGTGGCTACCTATTTAATGGGTGGAATTAGTGGTGGCTTAATATATATCTTGGCCTATCAAACTTTTCCTGCTCTAACAAATATGCATTCTTATATGGTTGGAGCATCAGCAGGTGTTATTGCCATTATTGTTGCTACGGCAACATTGCTTCCTAATAATAGCATGAATTTGATGTTTCTTGGGCCTGTTAAACTAAAATATATAGCCATCGTTTTTGTATTGCTTGATGTAATTAGTCTGCGAGATATGGAAAACATAGGCGGACATTTTGCACATTTGGGTGGTGCCTTCTACGGATACATTTATATTAAACTGCTTCAGGGAGGAACTGATATCGGTGGTTGGCTAAGTGGTATTCTTGACATGTTTCGAGCAGCTTTTAAACCAAAACCGAAATTCAAAGTTCATAAAGGTGGACAATACCATAAAAATCCAAATGCAAAACAAGCCAGTTCAAAAGAAAAATCTGCACCTAAAACAGATTTCAATCAGTTGGAAATAGATAGTATTCTGGATAAAATAGCTAAATCAGGCTATGATAGTTTGTCAGAAAGAGAGAAAGATGTACTTTTTAATGCAAGTAAGAAATAGGCCAAGGAGAAGGTTAAGGCTTAGAAAATAAATATCAGTTAAGAGGTGGGGCAATTTTAAAATTCTTTTATCTTTGCACCTCCATTTTGGCAAGCATACTCATAAGGAGTATCAGAATAAAAAGCAATGGCGATGTATCCGCCCTGATGAAGGTATTCATCCATTCGGACGGGGCTCAGCTTAAAAAACAACAGTTAAATGGATTGTTGAATATTAAAAAATAATGGCGAGGTAGCTCAGCTGGTTAGAGCGCAGCACTCATAATGCTGAAGTCGAGGGTTCGAGTCCCCCTCTCGCTACTAGACGGGAATGAAGTAAAACATTAGCTTCATTCCCTTTTTTTATGTCCTTTCTTTTATCTGACAATGAGGGGATTACGCTAAAAATTGAATTTATTCTTTCGGTTCGATAATTACCATTTTTAAAGTCATACAGAATTCCAACAGGAAAGACCATATTTTGAATACTCCGTTTTACTTCCAAATCACCAGAACTCCATAACTGCGGGAGTTGTAGCGAATATTGCAATGCCAAATCAATGGCTTTTTCAAGGTTCGATAAATCAAAACCATCTTTATGTAGATTTTCTTCTATTTCATGCTTCTCTGCTTCCAGCTTCTGCTTGAACTTGTCATATTGGATTTGAGTGATTTCCTCAAACACAAATCTTTCTTCTAGTCTGTCAAGCTTGGCATTAATCTCAATCAACTTCTCTCTTTGCACTTGAGCTTCCTGAATTCTTGCTTCATGTTCTGCTTTGAATGTGTAATACATGATCTCTTTCATTGGAGCAAGGTATTTCTTGTCTGAAATTTGATAATTACACAACAGCTCTTTGAATTGTTCATGCATGACCTTTGCATTCCTGTTCTCCTTTGATCCAATCCTATTATTCTTGTAGTAGTACAATCCTTTCTTCTTCACCAGATATCCAGTATATGCAGTCCCACAATCAGCTGATTTTACGAATTTCTTTAGTGGTAGGTGTTTACAATCTTTATTTTTCTTCTCACCATACCCTGTTTTATTCAATAGGTTGTTAACTTTCAAGAATATCTCTTTTGACACAAATGCTTCATGTTTTCCGTCTATTACTTCACCAGGAATATGAGAACTTACTATCACTCCACAATAAAAAGGATTGCGGAATACATCACTTAACTTCTTAGCAGCAACATGATACCCTTTTTTAGCAAGTCTCTTTGAGATTTCTTGGTGTGATAAGTCTTCGCTTGCTTTCCAAATGAAAGCATTTCTTAGGATTTTGCCATCCTCATTGATAACAATCTTTTGCTCATTTCCTCTACCTGGGTTTAAGTTCGTATAGCCTCTTGGAATGCTTCCTATCCAATACCCTTTTCGAAGCTTTTCCTTCATCCCTGAGACTGTTTTATCCCTTCTTAGTTCATTATCAAACTGACTGAACATGTAATACAGGTTTTGCTGGAATGACCCTGCTGCTGTCATTGCATCTACTTCCTGAGTTGCTGAAAGCGTAACAACACCTTGTTTCTTTAATTGCTCACTGATATATGCGCCATTTGCACCTGTTCGAGAGAACCTATCATAGGAATAAACAATTATGTATGAAATGTCCTTTTTGCGTTTTACAAATGACAACATCTTTTGAAAGTGAATTCTTTCATCGCTTTTTGCAGACTCATAAGTACCACCAAAAGATTCAATCACTTCAATGTTTTTACGACTTGCGAATTCCAGACAGTATTTCTTTTGAGTCTCCAAGCTAGCATTGGTTTCTGCTTGCTCCTTGGTTGACACCCTTGTATAGATCACTGCCTTTCCATCTATATTTATTGTTTGAGCATTCGATTGTTTGGCAAATGACTTAAATACATCTAGTTTATCCATAATCTCTGTTCTTTGATACGTGTTTTACAATTATTCCACAATAGTTTTCAAGCGTTTCAATTATTTGCTGTGCTTCATTTTCATCAATTTGTTCAAACCCCGGAAACGACCTTAATCTTTCCGGTGTCATTTTTTCTGCATTTAAAATCCTGTTAAAGGTATCATTTGAAAACTTACTTCCTTCCTGAAACATTTCTCATTATATCTCCACCCTTCTGATGTATTCAGTAAGATTGGTATTCGATATGATGCCTGAACGTTATTCATAGCTATTATAACTTTGTTTTTACTACCCTATTCATATATACAGGTTTTCCTGATTCCTGTTTAATCTCAATGTTTTGAAAAGCAGCCTCTTTCATAATGTCAATCACTCTCTTATCAATTGGAAGCTTTTCCTCGCACTCAACCCTGTCAAGTGCCTTTCCTCGTTTAATGACTTTGATTGCATGGAAATTCCGCTCCCTTAGAATGTCGATCACACGCTTTTCCTTCTCTTTAATAGTAGATAAGTTCATTACTTCTGTATCTATTGGGAGTCCAGGAAAGGTACTATTGATAATCTCTCTCAGGTCTATTGAGACAACAGCTTTTCGGCTTATACTTTCAGTAATTATACCATCTCGGTTAAAGCTAACACAGCATTTTTCTCCACCTAAAAGGATATCAATAATATATTTTTCAAGCACACTGACTGAAGTTTCTGAAACAGTTACAGTACATTGTAAATTATTATCTAAACTCTGTAATGATTCGTTATTTAATCCGACATTTGCCGCTTCTTTTAATAGCGATGCTTTAACAGAATCAATAAATGGAAGTGAAACTAGATCAACAGAGCCTGACAAAACATAATTTGCCTCTCTTTCCCTTATATAATAAAGGAGCTCCAGCAATGGACTCTTATTGTGATTATGAATCGTGTTGCTCTTCATTACTCACTAATTCTTCTGCTGTTTATATACCTCAATAAGTTCACACTGCGCTTGATACAATCGTTCGTCCTTTTCTTTAATTTGGACTTGAGCTTCTTGTATCTGATCTGTCATAGAACCAATAATTTTTTTGAGCTCCACTAACTCCTCTTTCATAGCATGTTTTTCTTTCTCCAGCCCTTCACATTTATCATGTACCATTTTGATATGATCCTTCAATTCGGGGCTTGCATCATTAACCAGCTTCTCCACATGATTATAATAATTCCCAACTTCACCTGCTATTTTAGAGATCGTTTTACCGATTGTAACATCCTTGTTCTTTCCTGTAACATTTGCATAAATCCCCGACCCTTTGTACTCAACCTGCTCCTGATTGTTGTCAGCCTTTAGAAAAAAGTTAGCATTCAGATCAAATTTATTAATCAAATTGTATATCTGAGCTAAGGACGCATTGCGATGCCCTGACTTTATAGAAGATAATATTGTTGGTGACTCTTCCATTCGAGCAGCAAATTCACGATTGTTTTTCAGAATAAATGTTTTGATAAGATGATCAATTGCAGCAGCATACCTGCTGTTTAGTACTCCTCTTGGCAATTCTTTTGTTTCCATGATGAATATATTTACTATTTCACTTTGTTATGTTTACTATTATAGTTTACCTTTGTGCAAAGATAGGTAGTAAAGTTAATCATAAACAAGAACTTTTACAAATTATTTACAATATGTTTACAGCTGAAGAAATAAACCAGTTAAAAGAGTCTCTTCCAAAGAATGGGATTCATTTGATTCATAACCGCACAGGTATTTCAAGACCAACGATTTATAAGTTCTTTGAAGCTGGTGATGTAAAGCTACCACAGACGGAAAAAATCTGGATTGAAGGTTGGTTAGTCGTGAAAGAATTCAAAGAAAAGAAGGCAGAACTGAAAAGCCATGCTCAGGAAGTAATGAATTACAAAACCTAATTCAGCTTATGAAAGTTGTCCAAAATAGTAAATATTATGATTTGCTTTCTGATTTGAAAGCTGTCATTGAGAAGTTAAAACAAGACCCTTCTTTTAAGTCATTAGAAGAAAACAGGTAGTAGTACAAATCATTTAACACTAAAGGATACATGTTAGTAATTAGTTATACCAACTCATACAGGGCATTAGATCATTTTGTTGAAAGACATAATGACCAGCATGAAGAATTAACAGAAAAAATTAAAGCAAGTGTTTTATTTACGGCAAAGGAGATCATCCGTATCTATGGAGCTTTCCTTGTCAAGGCAAGTAGTTTTATGGAGTTATCTTCTAATAAGCTGCCTGCTCTTAAAACAAATAACTCACAATTGGCAAAACTGGTCAAGGTAAGCTCCCGAACAATACAACGACATATTATTAAGCTCCAAGAAGCTGGCATTATTACTAACAAGAAATTCTGCGGAAGCAACTCAGGATATGAGCTGTTAATAAACTCCGATATTCTGTTAGCTACCTGTCGAAAAGACCTTGAAGATGCAAAAAGGGAACTGGAAAAGGCGAAACAAAAAAGTGTTGAAAATCAAGATGTTAAAAAAGAGGGTACGACAAAATGTCCTCATACATATACTAGTAACAATAGTTACAATAAAAGTAATTTATTAATAGGGGTTGATAACTCGGAGCATACTACTCCTGACCTTGCAGAAACTGGTAACAAATTAGAAAGGAGTTCGCTATCGCTCACGCAGCTTATAAATAAAACAGGTTACACAACTGGAAACATTTTAACTGGAAACACAAGGGAAAAAGGTGCGGAAAATTTTGTTCCTGAAGCGATTCAGGTGGAAGAAGCAAGGGAAAAAGTGCATAAACGGGCAGGCGACAATAACTGGAAACAATATATTGCGCCAGCCCGTTGCGCTTCCCTAAGATTCTATGCCGAACGATTGTGGCATTTGGCTAAAATGCTGCTTTACAAAGATGTATTTCTAACCGATTTTCAAGAGAAGCAAGCAAAAGAGATGCTTGTTGGCTGGTATGAACCAGTGGCAGATAGTGCGCTCTCAAGGGTGCACCAGAATTACTGTGAGCGGATTGGTCTGGCTCGTGATTTTGTTGCTAAAGACCCTGAAAGGCGGTTTGTCCAACTACCTTACAAGTATTTTGACACTAACAATCCTTCAGGGTTTACAGGAACAAAAATCTGGTATAAAAAACACTTGGAACGAAAGGAAGAAGTACGAAAGAAGCTGATTCTATATGCACAGATCAGGAAGTTTCAAAACAATGAGAAGAAAGATGTAGATAAACGCAGGTCTCCATTGGAAGTTTACAGGGAATGTGAAACAAGAGTTGGCAAATTAAAGGAAGTTGATCTGTTGCAGCTTTTCTATGCTTCTGTTCTCAAACCAGAAATTATTCAACAAATCAAATAGCAAATACTAAAGGGATGGATGCACATAAAGAAGGATGGAAACTGAAAAGGGATTCACTTTCCAAATTGTTAATTTATTTTAAAGACGGAAATGTTCGCACTCTTTGGTCATTAGATTGGAATCATCGCTATTCAAAAGTTATTGACAGGAATATTGGCATTGCACGATTTCATAAGAAAATAATGGAGTATGGTTCCAAAGCTGGAGTCGCCATTATTTATGACAAGCATACTGGTAAAGAGATAGAAAAATATTTTGAAGGGAACCTATTGACGAAATCCAAAGCATAATATCACAAAACTTTAAGCTATGTCACAAAAAGCAAAAACACTTACTCAAATTGCTGAAGAATATGGAGTTCATATTTCAACTATGATTCGCTGGTTAAAACCAATAAAAGAGGATATAAAAGCTAATAACAGAAATTTATTATTGCCAAGACAGTACAAAAAGATCTATGAGTTTCTAGGAGAGCCTGAATATGAAGGAAGAGACAAACTGTTTTAAAGCCTGTTACAAGCTGGTATTATACTTTAAATTCTTCAATTTCTATATGTTCTCATTCTTCAATCAAAATATATTCAGCAATACATCTAAATCCTAACCATAGTTCAGGTTTCTGATAAATTATATCTTTATTCAATTCTGTCTTTTTCTGATCTTTAATAGGTTTGTGTTTAAAATCCATTCCTTTTGCTATACCTTTTATAAATGTCATTTCAGATACATTGCCAATGATGAAATTAAAGTATTTTTCCTTTTCTTTAAATTTAATAGGTTTTATAATTGAGTCGTAATTATCTTTTGACTTCAACTTATAAAACTGTTCATATTCTTTAGGAGTTGGTAAACGGTAAACAATTTTATAATTTCTTTCGGGGTCAAATTTTTCAAATTTTATCCAATATTTCCAAGCACAAGAACCCTTTGGAATTGCTTTGCGATTTTTAGTTTTTGTAACAAATTCACTTCTCCAATTACAATATGCCAGTGCTTGTTCATAGGTTATACCTGTTACAGGATAATTTTCTAATTCTTTTGAATCAACATAAATTTCAAAGTCAAATTTGTTAATTGTTGAATCTGGTAACATTTTTAAATAATAGGAAGTAGTATCAGTTTGTATTAGAAAAATAATAAACTCGAGCCAATTTAAATTAGTTACTTCAACTTTATCTAGATATAAATTATCTGAGATATTATTTGTCCCTGGCGGACTTATAAAACTATTGAAATTAGTTGTTTGGCTGAAAAGTAATTGTCCAATGGTAACGATTAGAATACTTAGAAAATACCTTTTTAGCATCTCAGTTAGTTTTGATTCCTTTTTGTTATGAAGTAATGTATTCTATTCTTTTTTATATTAGCGTTTCGGAGATTCAAATACTTGCTTGTAACGGTGCAGCTTTGAATAGTACGAAGCGTTAAGCGAAGTATTATTTAAAGCTGGTGTTACCCGTAGTAATTTTTTTTGTTCTTTATGTTTATGACTTGGTTCTGTTTTCTGCTTGCTAAAAATAACTAAAATTTGTTCAGCTTGTCTGATTCATTTTCCGAGAATTCTGCAAGTCAATATTTTCCCATTAATTCTAGTGTTTTTATTCAGGTCGATTCAAATAATTCTCGATTTTTAATGCAAGTCAGAAAATGAGATTTTGATATTCAGATTCTTGGTTTTTCTAACTTATGAAACTGCTTTGATTTTGTCTCAAATTCTATAAGTCAAATAATTCTTCTGGTTCAATTTAATCGATTATTTCGAAAGTTTATTCAGGTGTGGTATTATTATTATTTCAAATCTGTTTTCGAATGGTTCTTTAACGATTCTCGGTAATTCTAAACTCGGGCTTGATTTTTCTAAGTTCTGTTTTTTTTGATTTGAATCGTATTCTATTTCTTGATATCAAATTAAATTCTATTCGTTACCTATCTTAATCTTTGGCTCTGGTATTTTCTGGGCCGAATT
>JABINZ010000210.1 GCA_018698135.1 Bacteroidota bacterium | reverse complement strand
TCTGATAAAAGCAGCATTCCACAAGGAAGTATCAATAACTGGAAATGGTATTTTACGTCCAATGATAGTTCAGCCCTACAACATCCTGTTTTTGTGTTTAACAATCAGGGCGATCATCACCCAAAACTAATTGCACATTCCGATTCAGGATGTGTGGATACGGTTTCGAAAACAATCACAATTTATGGCCATGCTCCTGCTGTAGAACTGGAACGAGTAAGCGTAGTGAATGATAAATACAACCTGCTGGAATGGAAAGATCCGGCCTCCCCTATTGTTTCGGCTTATCAAATTCAAAAATCCACCAACTTCGGAAACTTTGCTGATTTCAAAACCTATCCGAAAGACAGTTTACATCTTACAGATTTTGCAGTTTTCCCTGATAAAAGCATATATACCTACAAGCTTTTAACAAAAGATAGTTGCGGCCACAGCAGCGAAGCTTCCAACATTGCTCAAACAATTCTGCTGCAACTGGATAGTTCTGAGACGTTTAGTATACTCACTTGGTCGGCATACGAAGACTGGAAACAGGGCATTCAACGCTATGAAGTGCAGGTATTCAACAATCAAAGCCTGAATTGGGAAAAAGTGGAAAGCTCTATCTATCCTGTTTCATTCATTGACTCAATTACAAAACTGTCCCAATCGAACTATTGCTATCTTATTGCTGCATTCAGGAATAATGATGAGTTGCAATCAAACTCCAATGTTGTTTGTGTGGATACCCGAATGAACCTTTTTGTGCCCAATGCATTTTCTCCAAATGGTGACGGAATAAATGATCATTTCCAAATAAAAGGTGTTTTTATCAAAGAGTTCAATATTCAGATTTTTAACCGTTGGGGCGAAAAACTATTTGAAAGTGACTCTATTAATGATGGATGGGATGGAAGTTTCAAAGGAAAGACTTGTGCTTTTGGAACTTATTATTATAGTATTACAGCAAAAGGAGCTAATGGGAAGAGCAATAAGTTGAGTGGCAGTTTGCACTTGTTGAGGTGATAAAATTGCATCATAAAACAACTAAAAGAAACACCAGAACAGCTATTTGCCAATACAAAAAATGTTAGTTGATTGATTCTCTATACACTTACAGCATTTCGGCAACAAATGGGCAACAAAAAAACTGATAGTTTTTTCTGGTAAATGCAACGTATTGCAAACTAAAGTCAATAGCATTACATATGCTACATCTGTTAAAAACGAAATTCAATTGTAATTACAATCAACCTATTTTTCACCTGTTCAAATACAGAATTGGCAACAAAAAATATATTATTAAACAATATATTATATGATTTGTTTTTACTATATTCGTAATGCTTAAGACATGGAATTCTCAAAACAAAAACTAATAATGCTGTTGTTAGTTTGTAATTGAATTTGAAATATTTTATGTTTATGAGCAAAAAAAAGACAAAGTACTACCCCCCCATTTTTCTCCCAATGTATTGATATTGTATATTTTGCAATTATGTGTAAATGACAATATCCACATGAATACTATTATCAAAGATAAAGCAAACTTTTTCTTATTAGCTGTAAATAATTTTGTTTTTCTAAAAGGAGAATCACTACCCACCAACAATTATTTTGTTAGACCAAACTGTTATTTCTTAATTCTCAGAAAAACGGTTTTGGGATTTACTTAGCTTGGTGAAAAATAATGTAAGAGAAAACCAATAATTTTACTCTCTTACGGATACTAAATTTTTTATTGGCCAGGTAAAAAAAGGAACGACAAGAACCATTCTTATCGTTCCCTGAATCAAAAAAGTTGACACCCTATTGATTCTGCCTGCAAAGGTACAAAATCCTATCAGGTTATTATCAGGCCATTGTTTAACATATTTAAAATTAGAACAATGGTTACTTTAATAAAAAAAATTATACTAATACAAGTATTTTTACTTGTTTCGATTATGGGTTATTCACAAACAACAATTAACACTGGTGCAGTTTCAGGCACATGGACTTCTGCAAATTCACCCTATTATGTGATGGGAGATATTTACATCAATTCCAATTTGCAAATAGATGAAGGTGTATCAGTTTATTTTTATAATGGAAAATCATTAACGGTTAATAGTGGAGGAGATCTTACTATTTCAGGAACGGCTGGGAATCAGGTTACCTTATCAGCCATTCATCCAGAAAGCGGCTGGGAAGGAATTGATATCAGCAATAATACAAACACCAATACTTTTGAATATTGTGTAATTGAATACGTTATTAAAAAACCTGCTGTAATCTCCAATAATTTCGCATCCTGTGGTGCCATTTACATGAACTCGACTAATGGTACTACATTCTCATATTGCACCTTTCAATACAATGAAATAATTACTGGTGGCGGCATTGCAGCAGTTTCCAGCAGGATTACTGCTGACGAATGTGTTTTCCAATACAATGATGTCGATAGTTTCGGAGGAGGAATTTATATTGAAAATGGAGATGTTGATGATGAAATCACCAATTGTGATTTCTATGACAATAATGCAGGATATGGTGGAGGAATATATATTATTGATGATGAATATGCTGATTTAATTTCTTATTGCTCATTTGATGCGAATGAAGCGACATATGGCGGAGGAGGTATATGGATAGAAAACAGTATTGGGGTTGAAATAGAATATTCAGATTTCAATAGTAATACGTCAAATACTTCTATACCTGCTTATAGTGGTGGTGCAATAGGAATCATGACAGACAATGAATATGCTCAAGCTTCTGATTTCTCTATTACACATTGCCAAATAATGTACAATGATGCTACATCTTCAAACGGGTATTATGGCTTTGGAGGAGGAATTTTTATTTATCAGCAATCTGAGGAAGATATCTCCATAGAAATTAGTAATTGCGAAATAAACAACAATGATGCTGACTTTTATGGTGGAGGCTTATATTTCGAAGATTGTGGAGGAGAAATATACATTTCATTAAACGATATCAATAATAACAATTCTATAAATGGAGCTGGTTTATATTTTGATATAGATCCTTCAAATGATAACATTAACCTTGTAAATAACCTGATTGCAGACAATACTGCTTCTAGTAATGGTGGTGGAATATTTAGTAATTCTGATTATAACTTATACAGTTGCACTGTAGCTAACAATTCTGTATCGGGATATGGAGGAGGATTATATGGATCCGGCAGTCCAAGCGTTTATGCAATAAATACCATCATATGGGGCAATACTGCAACTACAAACCCCAATGTTTATCCAACAACAAATGGTTCCGACTTTGAATATACTTGTTGTCCTTCCTGCTCTACAGGTACAGGAAATATATACTCTGATCCTAATTTAGTTTCAACAACTGACTACCGGATACAGATGGAAGACTCCTATTGTGACAATTCTGGTAATAATAGTGCAACTTATATAACAACCTATGATCTGGCAAATACGAACAGAATTTTATATACTACGATTGACATAGGTGCTTATGAATCTATTGGACAATATGTGTGTGGTGATGTAGGGGACAATCCTGGGAATACATGGACTAACCACAATACAAGTGGAATTGATTATGTAGTGATTTGTGATATACATATTGAATCAGGAAAAACACTTAATATTGATGAAGGAACTGCAATAGTTTTTGATGGATCATATCAATTAGATGTGGAAGGATGTTTAAATGCAGTTGGCACTTCAGGCGAAATGATTACTTTTTCTACCACAACAGGTAAAACATGGGAAGGAATACGCTTTGAGAATTTAAATTCTGCCTCTGAACCAAAATCAAACATCAAGTATTGCGAAATAGAGAATGTCTATAAACCATCAGGAGCTACTTGTACTTGTGCAGATAGTTTAACTTCCAGACCTGATTATTCGGGTGCTATCTACATTCACAATTCATCTAATATAGAAATATCTGATTGTGATATACACGATAACGAAGTTTGTGCACAGGGAGGAGGAATATATGTTGGATCTTGCTCTGATCCGGATATTCATGAAAATGAAATCTATGAAAATATTGCTGGTAGATCTGGTGGAGGAATTTGTATCATGTATTCATCTAATCCAGACATCTATGATTGTGATATTTATTCAAACACTGCCACAAGCAGATATGGTGGAGGTATTAGGATAGGCCAAAGTTCTGCTCCCAATATTTATGAAAACGAAATAAATTATAACCAGGCTGGGAAACAGGGAGGCGGTATTTCTATTTGTAATAATAGTGACCCCGATGTATTTAATAATATTATTGATAATAATGATTGTACAGAGAATGGAGGCGGAATTGCTATAACCTTAATCCAAGGCTATTCTCCAAATCCAATTATTTACAATAACCTCATAACTAATAATACTGCAGATGATAATGGTGGTGGTGTTTATATAATTGGATGTAGTCCTAAAATATATAACTGCACTATTGC
The DNA here is from genome assembly GCA_018698135.1 of Bacteroidota bacterium. Lineage (NCBI taxonomy): Bacteria > Pseudomonadati > Bacteroidota > Bacteroidota bacterium. The sequence goes on along the minus strand of JABINZ010000210.1, from coordinate 2,298 downwards.
TGATAATGAAGCAGATGATGATGGTGATGGGGTTTACTTTGATGGTTTCAGTTCACCGGATTTCCTAAATGACATTATCTGGGACAATGGAACCGTAGATGTTAGTAATGCTGGTACCCCGCCTGATAGAGATGACAGTGAATTTGATTATTGTGATATAGGTAATTTCACTACCAATGGGAGTGCGAAAGATAACATAATAGGTGATCCTGAATTCAGAGATGGATATCATATCAGTTTCGTTTATTCTCCATGTAAAGATGGTGGATATTATAATATTAATCCTCAAACTACTTTTGACCTTGATGGAAATGATAGATATCAAGGCGACAATACCATGGATATGGGCTGTTACGAGAATCCCGGAGACGTGCCTGCCTGGTATTATATTGTTTTTAATGACATTGAGGAAACTGAAAAAGAAGGTTTAAGTATTATTTGTTATCCAAATCCAGTTGAAGACAAGGTAAATATTGTGATTCAGTCAGATATTGCAACAAATGCTAAAGTGTATTTGTTCGATAACATTGGGAAAACAGTATTTACTGGTAAATGGGATATAAATGAAGGTGAAAACTATTATACAATGAAGCGGAAGCAGTTGTCAGCAGGAATTTATTTTCTTAAAATAACCAATAATCAAAACATTTCAGAAATGCATAAACTTATTTTTAATTAGAAAATTAGTCAGGGTTCCGGTTCATGCCGGAACTCTTTTTTATGAAGACAAAAATTTTAACATATTTTTTCACTCTTGCTTTAATATTCCTTTTTGCAGGGATACAGCATTCTTATGCCCAACTGGAGTCAAAGTACTGGTATTTTGGAGTCAGGGCAGGGATTGAATTTAGCGATACAGGGCTTGTTGCCCTTACAGATCTAAATAGTTCATATCCCTGGAGGGCTGGGGGGGCTGCATCCATCAGTGATGAGAATGGGAACCTGTTGTTTTTTTCTGACGGGATGAGGATATATAACAAGGAGCGGGAAATTATGAAAAATGGTACCGGCCTATTTGGAGAACCGGTAGGAGCATATGATCAAAATGTACTTATAACGCCCTGGCCAAAGAAGAAAGGATTTTATTATGTTTTTACGATATATATTAATAATCTCTCTAAAGACTCCGGCTTATATTATTCCATCGTGGACATGAGCAAAGACTCCAACAGGGGAGAAGTAGTTTCAAAAAATAATTTATTGCTAAAGGCCAATTATACATCCAAGATGAATGCTATCATACACAGCAATGGGAGCGCAATATGGCTGGTTACTCACGAATTCTGGTCGGATAAATATATCAGCTACCTGATAGACCAAAATGGTTTGCATCCCAATAAAATCTATTCACAGGGGAGTGTTTATATGAAAGCACCAGTTATTAATAAAACAGGCTATATTAAAATTTCGCCTGATGCCGGCTTTTTGGTAAATTGTGTGAGGAATAATTTTAAAATAGAAATATGCAGGTACGATAATACCCATGGTGCTGTTTATGATTGTATTGAAATACCGGTACCTGCACCCGGGCGTCCGGTAACTTCTGAGTTTTCCCCTTCCGGGAAATACTTATTTATCGGGAGAGATCAAAACCACAGTATATTACGATATGATTTGTCGGTTTATGACAGTGCAGCAATAAAAAACTCTGAAATGATCATTGGTACAAATGTGCCAAAACCACCAAATTCATATTGTTATCCGGGAGGTTTGCAATTAGGGATGGATGGTAGAATTTATGTCGGGACAAATATTGGTTCTTATTATCTTGGGGCAATTCAATATCCTGATAAAGAAGATACTTCTGGTAATTATATACAGGACTATTTATATTTAAAAGGCAGAGAATGCAGTGTAGGCCTACCCAGTTTTATTCAGTCCTACTTTTTTATTCCTGAATTTAATGCAAAGCATACATGTTTGGGAGATACTACATTATTTTCAATAACAGATACTTCTCATGTGGATAGTGTGTTATGGGATTTTGGAGATACAAATTCAGGTTTGCAAAATTTCGCAATTCAAACTAATCCTTATCATATTTTCTCAGATACAGGGATGTTCAAAGTACAGGTATTTTTGTGGCATGATGCAGGGGAAATTGATACGCTTTCAAGGGAAATACGGATAAGTCCTTATCCTGTTGCAAATTTTGCAATAGATGATCCAGAGCAATGTTTAAGAGGCAACCAGTTTATTTTTACAGATAGTTCAACAATTATAGCTGATAGTTTTAGCTGGGAATGGGATTTTGGGGATACAAATAAATTGTTTGTTCAAAACCCTGTTTATAGTTAT
>JABINZ010000209.1 GCA_018698135.1 Bacteroidota bacterium | reverse complement strand
GCTTTCTTTTTATCAGAACCAAAGAAATCATCAACAAATAATTGTCTGAGCGATTGTATTCCATGCATAATTCCTTTGTCCGAATTAGCATACATCAGTATAGCTGATTCTTTCACCAATAATTCATAGGACTCATCGTTCTCATCGGTAGCATTATTAAACAACCAAATATGACCTTTTTCAATTGGAGATAATTGTTCAGTAAACTTGATTTTTACTTTAAACTCTGATTTTGATTCCAAAAGCTCCTTCAAGTAATTTGCTTCATTTTCAGCCTTCTTGTTAGCATAGATAATTGTGTTTCTATCAATTTTAAATAAACCTGAATCAACATGGAGCTTCAGTGGTTGTGGAATTATTTGAATTTCATCAAGAGCCCTATATTCAATAATACTTTCCTTTTGATTACAAGAAATTGCACTAAGGAGTAAAATAAAAATAATTTCGAATTTGTATTTGGTCTTGACTATCATATTAATGCTATTTACGACTAATTTTATGCGCAAAACTATAGCACAAGTTCCCATTAATCATAATAGAAAAGAAAGAATTCTGTGTAGCTGATTTTAGATAATTGATCGGACACCCATCATAATCAAAACAACAATTACATATAAAAAGCTAAACTTATACAGCTTAACAAATTCTGCAATCTGTGTTTTTTCTTTCGAAAATAAACCAATCAATGTTGTTATAGCAATAATTCCAAAGGCTATTAATGAAACATTAATTAAATATCCAGCTCCTGGCCAATGCATCATTTTGAATAAAAAGGATGTCAGAAAAAGTATCATTGTTATTGGAGAATAATTGCATTTATTTTATCTAAGCCTTTTAATGAAGTAATCTCTTTGATAAAAAAAATGGAAACGAAATAGACTATACTGGAAAGTACTCCAATTAACAATAGCATACTTGCCCCCTGAAGATGAAATATCTTGAAGATAGTTGCAACAAAGAAGAATATAAAACCAACCAAACCAAAATACTTACCTGTGTTTTTCATGATGTTTCATTTTTTATATCAAATTTAACAAAATATGATATAAAATGATGAGCGTCTAATCACAGTTTTATCAATAACAAACTCAGCTACAAATAACCATCTCTTTAAGCAGCCTCATTTGTTTTTTTCATTTGTATAATTGTATTCATATCTATCCTAAATGAACCAGAATCAATATGTATAGTTTTTGGCTAAGGAATTATTTATGTTGTAACTCGAACTTCAACTTTATCGTTTTTCTGACAAGAAATGAAAGAAACTACAATAATTGAAAAGAATGAAAGGAATTTACTCTTGACTAACATGCGCCAACATGTTAATGATTTTGCATGAAAAATAAATAATAGTTCACGTTTTTACTTCCTTCAAAAAAAACAGAAATCTATTCAGTCGGATTTAGCTTATTGAACGTAAACCAAACATGATGAGCACAATTGCCATATACATAATGGTTATTGTATTCACATTGGTTAATTCAATACTTGCTTTTTTCTCTTTTGGATAAATACCTATGGCTCCAATAATAATAAAGATGACCAAGAAAATCATTGATAAGCCTAATAGAATATTCGCTCCTGGCCAATGCATCATTTTAAATAAAAAAGCCCCCAGAAAAACAATCATGTTAATCAAAAGAGAATATCCAATTGCCTGATCAATTCCATTTAAAGCTTTAATCTCTTTCGATAAAATTTCAGATACATAAAATATCAGTCCCAAGACTATTGATAATGACAATATTACCCCAGCACCTGCTAAATGAAAATGCTTAAAAATAACAGAGGTCAAAAATAAAAAGACTCCAATAAGGCCAAGCGTTTTTGATAAATTTTTCATGTTTATTAAGATTAGTTATATCAAAATTAACGAGAATTATTCATAAAAAGTATTGAACACTAATCAATAACGACCTCATCCACAAACAACCAGCTTTTTTCGCCTGCACCCAAATGCCACGATGGACATTGCTTGATGCTTTTTGCAACAATCTTAATTGAGACAGCTTTTGCCTTATCAATGTTCAACGTGAAATTTTTGATTTGCACTTTTTCGTCTTCTAGTTTTACGTCACTTTTCACCACACCAACTTTGGCAAATTTATGATCGAATTCTGACACATAAAATTCAACCTCTGTGGGCATAAATATCCAAGAAGGATTGTCTTGTAGAAATCCAATTGAAATTTGATCAATTACTTGCCCATTTTCAAAATTGACTATTGCTTCAAAGTCTTTTCCTTCATAACCATGCCATGCACCTAAGCGCCAATTGTAATCTCCTCTTATTCCATCAATAAGTGACTTATCTCCATCTGCGCTATATTGGGGTGCATATTCTGATTTGATTTCAATATTTCTACCAATTGGTGATTTAATAAAATGAGCTATCGCTGAAGGACTCTTTAATTCTCCTTTCTGAATCCATGCTATTAAATAGGTAGTTTCAGAGATTACAATTGGTTCATTATAAATTTTCACTTGATTATCAACTCCAATCGAAAAGTTGTCCTTTTTCAGCGAACCTAAGATTAACGCATCTATTGAATTAGAAAACAGCGAATAAAATATAACCGCTTCATCGCTAAACTCTTCAAACTCCAAAGTCATTTCATCATAAAATGTTTTGCTTTTATTTTTCAAGGTAGGTGCTTCTAAAAATCCTTCAGATTCTATTTGGCTTAGAGGAATATCTTCATTCTCAATTCCCCAATTCTTATTTGGCAGATCACCCATTTCTAAGGAAAGTCTCCCTCCGTTCATAATATCTTCATGTGAAATAAAACATTTCGAATAATCCTGATCATTTAATGTAGCAGCTTGGATATAGATATTTTCATCCGACACTTTATTAGCTTCAATGATGAACTGCTTCCCATTTTCAAGATTGATAGTTACTTTTTCAAAAACTGGACTGCCAATAACATACTGATTAGAACCCGGAGTAACCTGATAAAAACCCATGGCACTCATCACATACCATGCTGACATCTGTCCACAATCTTCATTACCAGCATATCCATCTGGCTGGTCGGTATACATTTCTTTCATAATACGAGCAGCCATTTCCTGTGTTTTAGAGGGAGCATTTGCATAAGCATACAAATAAGCCATATGATGACTAGGCTCATTGCCATGTGCATATTGTCCAATTAAGCCTGTAATATCAGATTGTTGACGTCCTGTTGTTTCACTACTTTCAGTAAATAGTTGATCCAACTTTTCAATGAATTTTTCTTTCCCTCCCATCAAATTTATCAATCCACTTACATCCTGCGGAACATAAAAACTATATTGCCAGCAGTTAGCTTCCGTATAATGAATGTTGACCTCTTTTGGATCAAAAGGACTGAACCAGCTACCGTTCCATTTGGCACGCATAAAACCAGTGCTTTTGTCAAAAATGTTTTTATAGGATTGTGCCCTTTTAATGAAGTAGTTGAAATCTTCTTCCTTTCCTAATTCTTTTGCCATTTGGGCAATGCACCAATCGTCATAAGCATATTCGAGGGTTTTTGAAACAGATTCAGGTTCTTGATCAGCTGGGATATATCCATATTTTTTGTAGGCTTCCAATCCTAAATGATCCAGATTTGCACTGTGTTTCATAGCTTCATATACTTTCTCTATGTTATAATTTCGTATGCCTTTCATATATGCATCTACTATAACCGGAATGGAATGATAACCAATCATGCACATGGTTTCGTTGGCTGCAAATTCCCAAACCGGTAAGCTTCCACCTTGTTCATATTGTTTAACAAATGTGTTTATAAAATCATTCGTCCTTTTTTGATCAATAATGGTCAACAAAGGATGCTCAGCTCTATAGGTATCCCAAAGCGAAAATGTGGTGTAATAATCAAAACCATCTGCCTGATGAATTTGTAAATCTCTTCCTAAATATTGACCATC
>JABINZ010000208.1 GCA_018698135.1 Bacteroidota bacterium | reverse complement strand
TTAAGAGCAAGTTGGAGAATTATGGGATCAAGGTTTATATCCAAACAGAGATAGAGGGATATCCCAACAATTTGGAAAAAGTATTGAGAGGCTACGATAATCAGCCTTATGTTGTAAGCGATAAAAAACTGACTATTATTACGGGAGCTGGTGGTGGATCAGGTAAAATGGCTGTTGCCTTAAGTCAAATTCACCATGAACGAAAAATGGGAATTAAAACCGGTTTTGCCAAATTTGAAACCTTCCCTATTTGGAATTTAGAATTAAATCATCCTATAAATGTTGCATATGAAGCTGCCACTGCGGATATGCTGGATGTAAACCTCGTTGATCCTTTTCACAAAGAAGCATATAATCAGGTAGCCATAAACTACAATAGAGATATCGAAAATTTCACCATCCTTCATAATTTAATGAAACGAATTACCGGAGAACTGGAAGCATTTGGATACAGATCACCAACCGACATGGGTGTGAATATGGCAAAAGAAGGCATCATTGACAATGAAGCTTGTAGTAAAGCTGGTAAAGAGGAGATTTTAAGAAGATACTTCCGTTACCATCGTGAAAAAATTGAAGGAATTGAAACACAAGAAACCATCGATCAAATGCAAATGATCATGGACAAAGTGAATGTAAAACCAGAAGACAGGAAGGTTGTTGAAATGGCTGAATTAACCGCAAAAAAAGGAGAAGGATTTGATGGAGTGAGCTGTGGAGCTGCCATTCAGCTAAGTGATGGCAAAATTCTTACAGGAAAAAATTCAAAGCAATTTCATGCCGAATCGGCTGTTTTACTGAATGCCATAAAAGAACTTTCGAAAATACCTGACGAGATTGACCTCCTAAGTCCAGAGATTATAAAAAGTATAACTGAACTCAAATTTGGATTACTGAATAGGAAAGGAAGCTCTTTAAATGTGAATGAAACACTAATAGCCTTAGCCATGAGTGGGTCAACAAATCCGGCTGCAAAGCATGCTTTGAATAAGTTAAACAAACTTAAAAACTGCGAAATGCACTTGACACATTTACCAACACCAGGAGATGAAGTTGGCTTAATCCGATTAAAAATGAATGTAACAACTTCGGCTAAAATATCTTCTATTCCTGATTTTCAGTAAGTACTATCTACCCTATAACAAAAAAAAAGGAGACCAAATGGTCTCCTTTTTTGATTAACTAAAAAGCTGATTATTTTGCAGGTTCAGGCATCAAAACCACGCGGATATAATGATCCGTATGGATATACTTTTCTGCATAATTTTTCATATCCTCTACACTAATATTTTTAACTATTCCTTCGTATTTATCAAATTCTGTGAAATCACGATTATGGAAGTAGAAATTCTTAAGTGTATTTAACCAGAATCTATTTTCTCTCAGATTGTTTTCAAGACTTCGTAAAGCTGATTCTTGCGCTTTACTAAGATTTACTTCAAGAGCTCCTTCCTGCTGCATTTTTTCAATTTCCTCAAAAACGCTCTTTATCAATTTGTCTACATTTTCTGGTGCACAACCAAAATACACGCCCACATAATACTCTTCTTTTGGGAAATGACTTTGATTTATCCAACAGGAAATACCATAAACACCTGATTGCTCTTCACGAATATTTTCACGTAAACGAATATTCAAAGCACTAACCATGATGTCTAGTTTCACTTTGGTTTCCTGATTATAAACATAGGTACCTGGGAATGCTAAAAATACCGTACTCTTTGGCTCGGTTCCTTTATAAACCACTTTCTCGACAACTCCCTCAGGCTTACTAATTCCTAAATCAACCCACGATTCTTCTCGCTGAATTGCAGGAAGTCCTCCCAAATATTTTTCAATTAAAGGCTTAATTTTTTTCTCATCGAAATTTCCAACAAAAAAGAAAGTAAAGTCACCTGCATTGGCAAATCGATCCATGTAAATTTCCATGATACGATTCAAATCAGCTTCTTTCAAACTTTCTAACGTCATGGGCAATGCTCGCTCGTGATAGTTCGACATAACTGCTGAAATGGAATCACTGAAAACATCATCCGGAGAAGTACCTTTATTATTGATTTGATCTTTCTGGCTTTCGATAAAATTAGTATAGGCTTTTTCGTCTTTTCTTGGCTCAGTAAAATACAAATAAGTAAGTTGCATGAGCGTTTCAAAATCCTCAGGTGTAGAACTACCTCTCAGCCCTTCTTCCAATTGTGAAATATAAGGATAGACAGAAACTACTTTTCCGGCTAACATTTTTTCCAATTGTGTATTATCAAATTGACCTAAACCACTTTGGTTAATGACACTTCCTGCAAAACCAGCAGAAACATCATCTTTCAATGAATAAACTGATTGGCCTCCCAAACTATAAGCTGACATTAGAATTTCTTCATTTTTGAAGTCTGTTTTCTTCAGAACTACTTTCACTCCATTGGCTAATGTCCACTCAGTTGCATCAAGATTAGCAATTTTTTTAGTCTCACTAACTTTTGATCCTTTTGGCTCATTTGCTAACAAGGGTGCTTCAATTACTTCGTCTTTATACGCTTCAATGTCTTTCTTTTCCTTTACTGCTTTAATCATTTTAAGAACATCCTTCTCTTTTGGTAATTCGATGTCTTTCTTTTCAGGGAAAGTCATGATAATCACAGTATTTTCAGTGGAAATAAATTCTTTTGAAAGCAGGTTTAACTCTTCAATTGTTATAGTTGGAAGAAAGCTTTTATACATTTCATATTCGTATTCAATACCAGGAATCGATTCATTCACAAGAAAATTTCGCTGATATTCTCCGGCATAACTAATTGACTTTTGCTTGTCTCTTTCCTTGTAGAGTTTTTCAATATTTTTAAGTAACTCAATCTTTTGTCTTTCCAGCTCTGTAGATGTAAAGCCATGTCGTGTGATGCGTTCTTTTTCAATCAACATCATCTCTAAACTTTCCATCGATTTATTGCGTTTTGCAACAGCCATCAACATAAAAGCATCTTTTACTCTAACCAATTCAGAAAAGCCACCATTCATAAATAATGCAGGAGGCTTGCTGTCCTGTAATTTTTCCTGTAAACGATTGCTCAACATACTGGAATATAATGACTTGACAATGTTTTCACGATAGCTTGCATGATTCACATCCATATTCTTGTCTTTCTTGTAATAAACCTGAATCATGCTATAAGGATTTTCCGGATCAGCAAGGATCTTCACTAAAGGATCTTTGTGATTAGGCATATCAAAAACGGGCCTTTCTCTCGGATTTTCCATAACTGGAATAACTGAGAAATATTTCTTAATATAATCTTCAATGGCTTTCGTTTCAAAATCACCTACAGCTACAACAGCCATCAAATCGGGTCTATACCAATCTTTATAAAAACTGGTTAGTGATTCATGAGGGCCTTTGTCAATGATATCCATTTTACCAATCGGAAGTCTCTCTGCATATTTTGATTTGTAGAAAAGTAAAGGCAAATATTCGCGTGACATACGATCTTGTGCTCCTTGTCCAAGTCGCCATTCTTCGTGAATAACACCTCTTTCCTTATCAATTTCTTCACCCTCAAAACTTACATTGTAAGCCCAATCTGATAGAATTTGAAAACCAGTGTCAATGAATTCATTTTTATCCATCGGAATGGTAAGCATGTAAACTGTTTCATCAAAACTTGTATATGCGTTTAGTTCAGCACCGAACTTCATACCAATCGATTCAAGAAAGTTGATCAGCGCATGTTTTTCAAAATTCTTTGTTCCATTAAAGGCCATATGTTCACAAAAGTGAGCCAAACCTCTCTGGTGCTCGTCTTCAAGCAATGAACCAGCATTGATAACCAATCTGAGTTCAGCTCTGTTTTTAGGTGTCGCGTTTTCGCGGATGTAATATTTAATACCATTATCCAGAACACCTGTGGTGATGGATTTATCTATCGGCATTTCTGCCTTCAGATCGGTAGGGATTTGAGAAAATCCCTGAAATGAAATGGACATTAATCCAATCAAAATCAAATTACCAATAAATCGAATTGAAATTTTCATGTTTTTTACTTTTAATAATATTTTGTCTTTATTTTTAACTAATTTGGGTTACCAAATGGGAGATGATTTTATTAAGGGTGCAAAATTAAGTTATTAATTTTAAACCGATTAGAACAATTGTCTTTGTATTTTCATGTTTAACTTTAATTAACATTTCTTCGAAGCACTCATAAAACAAATACTATGCAAGAACTTTGGGAAGCACTATCAACTTTTGAAAAAATATTCTGGTATATCGCCATTCCTTTCTCTGTCATTTTGCTAATTCAACTCGTTTTAACCTTTGTTGGAATGGATGGTGGATCTTCCGATATTGGAGATGTTGATACGGATGTGCCTGATATAGATGTTGATACAGAGGCCGATGGCGTTTTTAATCATGATGATGGACTTCATGCTGGTGATGGTGTTCCTCAGTTTGGTATTTTTACCATACGAAATTTTATTGCCTTTTTTACCATTTTTGGTTGGGCTGGCATTGCCGGAAATCGGGCAGATTTAAACACTGCCTGGGTAATCATTATTGCAACTGTCCTTGGTGTACTAGCAATGCTTATTATTTCCGCTCTATTTTATTTCATCAGTAAACTTGCAGACTCAGGTGGAGCTTTGGATATGCGAAATGCTGTTAACAAAATTGGCACTGTTTATCTTCCGATAAACGCAAAAAGCGGGAATATTGGCAAAATACAAATAATGGTTCAAGATTCGCTGCATGAGTTAAAAGCTCTGACTAAACATGACGAAGATCTGTCAACAGGAACAGTGGTGAAAGTAATAGGGCTTGCCAGTTCCAACGTATTAATTGTAGAAAAGTTCACTAAATAATTTGATATAAAATTTAACTAAAGACTATGGGCTCATTAACAGTAATTGTTGTTTTTATTGTTGTCATTTTTGTTACAATTCTGGCACTTTTTTCAAGATACAAAAGATGTCCTTCAGACAGGATATTGGTTGTGTATGGTAAAACCGGAAAGACTAAAGCAGGGACAAACCGATCTGCAAAAACAATTCATGGAGGTGCAGCTTTCATTTGGCCGGTCATTCAAAATTATTCATTTCTTGATCTGACTCCTATTTCACTAGAGGTTAACCTTACTAATGCACTTTCAAGACAAAACATTCGTATTGATGTGCCATCACGATTTACGGTGGGAATTTCAACAGAACCTGGAGTAATGACAAATGCTGCTGAACGCCTTTTGGGTCTTGAGCAAAGCCATATTCAGGAATTGGCCAAAGATATCATTTTTGGACAATTACGTTTGGTAGTAGCTACAATGGATATTGAAGAAATCAATACTGATAGAGATAAATTTTTAGCTAATGTATCACAAAATGTAGAAGCTGAATTACAAAAGATTGGTTTAAAGCTTATCAATGTAAACGTAACTGATATTCGTGACGAATCTTCTTATATTGAAGCTCTTGGTAAAGAAGCTGCTGCAAAAGCAATTAATGATGCAAAGAAATCAGTTGCTGAAAAAAATAGAGATGGTTCTATTGGAGAAGCTATTGCCGTACAAGATGAAAGAATCCAGGTTGCCAGTGCAAATGCAAAAGCTGTTGACGGAGAAAATACAGCACTTATTTCTATAGCACAAACAAATGCTGCCAGAAGGGAAAAAGAAGCTGAAGCATTAAAACAAGCTACTGCTGCTGAAAAGGTTCAAGCTGCTCAAGCCTTGGAAGAATCCTATCATGCTGAAAGATTGGCTGAAACTTCACGTTCAGAACGAGAGCGTGCTACAAAAGTGGCCGATATCGTGGTTCCTGCAGAAATTGATAAGCTTAAAATTGAAATTGATGCTGAAGCCATTGCTGAACAAAAAAGAAGAATTGCACGAGGAGAAGCTGATGCTATTGTCGCGCGCAAAACAGCCGAAGCAACAGGTATATACGAGGTTCTAACTAAACAAGCTGAAGGATTTGGCAAACTGGTTGAAGCTGCCAAAGAAAATTCAAGAGATGCCGTATTGCTTATGATTGCAGATAAACTTCCAGAAATTGTGAAAACACAAGTGGAGGCCATTAAAAATCTTAAGATTGATAAAATTACCGTCTGGGATTCACAAAGTGGAGATGGCAAAACACCTGCTGCTGCCAATTTCTTATCCGGGATGCTTAAATCACTTCCGCCAATGGATGAAATTTTCAAGATGGCCGGAATGGAATTACCCGATTATTTAAAAGGTAAAGTTCTTGACGAAAAGGGAGAAATCACTGAAACTGCTGAAGTGATTCCTGAAGAGCCAAAGGAATAGATTCAGTTAAATTCTTTATTCTAAACCCTTCTCATGGAAGGGTTTTTTATTTCTCAGAACTTCTATCTGGGTCTAACACAAAGGACTCTTATGAGTGGGTGGCGAGACAGAGTGAATCGTTCTACCTCCCAACTGAGTCACTCGTTGAGGACTTAGTAGAGTTTATATGTAAAGTACTATAATAAGTTTACAGTTTTTTACATAATCCTAAAAAAGCTTTACAAATTCAGAACCTATTTTTTACGCTTAATTTTACTCATTTTGCTTGTTGTGAAAATAATATCAGATTATTGATTACTTATTAAATGGCCTTGTTTAGGTTTTTTACAAATAAGAAGCAAGTCTAAAAAACAAACTGTTATGAAATCTTTGATTCTAGTATTATCCGTAATTTTCATGTTAAGTGGAAGTGTAAGTGCAAATAAAATAAACGATCCTGAAGCAAAAATGCTCAGTAAAACCAAAGTAATTAAAAAAGTAAAACAAAATGTTGATTACCCTCAATTTGCTATTGAGCAAGATATTAGAGGAGATGTGTATGTAAGTTTTACGCTTAATAATGATGGCTCTATAAATATTGCCGAAATACACTCAACTCAAGTGTTATTGAAAGAGTATGTAAGTGATGAATTAGAAAAGATTACTCTAAAAAAGGATTTTGTCTATCCTGATGAGTCTTATATTATCAAATTTAAGTTTGATTATAGCAAGAATTAAGTCTAGAAAGTTGAGATTAGTTAGAAGGCTATCCGTAATGGGTAGCCTTTTATTTTTGACCTTAATCAATAATTGGCACTTTTCAGCAAATGGATAACGAGGCAGAGTTGTTCCACATGGTCACTCATAGAGGACTCAGATGAACAAATCAACCAGACAGCATGTGACGAAGAAATCACAATTAATTACTATACGGTAAGATCATTAATAGTTAATTCAAATTAAAAGGGAATAGAAATGTAAAGCAGTTAAGATGATGAGAAAACGCTTATTTAATAAGTAGTGCCATCTGTATGGCTTTCTTCATTTTCAACGACCAGCATTCCAGCCTCTGAATGTGATAGTTCAATCTGATTGTATTTTTTCTTTTGAATATGGGAAACGATATTTTCAAATTGTTCCTTCTCTTTTTTTGTAACAATTTGCTTGCTTCCATTGCTTAAAGTAATATTCATTTGTTTTACAGCTCCTAATCGAATTAGTTGAATGGCCATTCGCTCTCCTGATGAATAATCAGAAGCTTCTTTGGATTTGGCTTTGATGGGTTTATCTGTAAATATTTTTTGCAGAATATTGTTAATGCTAATTTGTAGATGATTATTCTTTGAGCTAAATTCTCTGTTGGATGCATACTCTTTTTCTGTAACAGGATGTGCTTGTCCGTTTTCAAAAACAAGTAAATAAACAGCTTCGTTTAACATACTAATAGAAACATAGTATTCTAATAATGGAAATTTGCTTACTTCTTCACTTTGCACTTCTATCAGGTTTTTCTTGACTTTTTTTATTAAATCCAACGATATTCCAAATGTGCGCATATCTTGAATGATGTAAAGCCAAACAAGATCCATCACAGAATATCTTCGCCATCCTTTCCCATTTGTCCGGCTACTACTCAACAAATCATTGCTTTCCCAGTGATTAATGATACGATAGGAAAAATCGCCTGCTGCAGGTTTGTGTGTTTTTTTATTCAATAGTGCGGAAACACTATTTGATTCGTCAGAAGAGGTGTAGTCAGAAAATCCAAGTTCAAAATCAATTCCTCGGAAAATGAAAATATCGCTCATAGTCTTTTTTATCTTACTCACTGGTATAATTACTCTCCAGAAAGTTTCGTTTGGCCCCAAAACATACCTTTGGGTATGAACCAAAAATATGGAATTAATAATTAAATACTGCTATCTGCCTCACAATTAATTAATTATCAGACCGCTGCGTCATTTTCAAAATCAGAGCGTTAATAAATTGCTTAATTTTGCACAACAATAATTTGAGTTAACAAAATGAGAATAATTTTCTTTGGTACCCCCGAATTTGCTGTTTCATCCTTGAAGAAATTGTACGATAATTCCGTTGATATTGCAGCGGTAGTAACCGCTCCAGATCGACCTTCTGGCCGAGGTTTGAAAATGAATGCAACTGCTATAAAAAAATATGCATTAGATCAAAGTATCCCTGTTCTTCAGCCTGAAAAGCTTAAAGACGAGTTGTTCTTAAAACAGCTTAAAAACTTTCAAGCTGACTTATTTGTTGTTGTGGCCTTTCGCATGTTACCCTCCATTGTATGGCAAATGCCTAGCAGGGGAACTATCAACTTACACGCATCCTTACTACCTAATTACAGGGGAGCAGCACCTATTAATTGGGCCATTATAAACGGGGAAGAAAGAACAGGTGTCACAACCTTCTTTATAAATGACAAAATTGATACAGGTGATTTTTTGCTTAAGAAAGAAGTGGAAATAAATATAGATGATACTGCAGGCAGTTTGCACGATACCTTAGAAGAAATTGGATCCGACTTATTGCTGGAAACATGCAAACAACTTAAGGCAAATCAGCTTGACGGAAAAAAACAGCTATTAAGTGGTGAGGAAAAAATAGCTTCAAAATTGAACAGAGTTATTTGTCAGATTAATTGGCAAAAACCAATAACAGATATTTACAATCATATTCGTGGTTTGAGCCCGTATCCAGCAGCATGGACCACTTTGAAAAATAAGGTTTGCAAAATTTATGAGGTAGGTATTGAGCTAAGTCAACATTCAAAAATTAGTGGAACGTTAATCACAGATAATAAGTCCTTTATTAAAGTTGCTGTACAGGGAGGTTATATTGATATTAAGTCTCTGCAATTGGAGGGCAAAAAGAGACTCAATACTGCTGAATTCTTAAAAGGACATGTAATTGAATCAAACGAAAAAATCGGGTAAAATGCGGATTTATATTATCGGATTTATGGGTGCAGGAAAAAGCAGGTTCGCAAAAAACCTAGCAAGCAGTTTATCCTATGATTTTCTTGATTTAGACCTTGAAATTGAACGAAGCGAACATAAATGGATTTCCGAAATTTTCGCCACTAAAGGGGAGGATTATTTTAGAAAAGCTGAACAAAATGCACTAAAAAATACTTTGGAAAAATCAGATGTGGTTATTGCATGTGGTGGTGGAACACCTGTGTTTTTTGATAATATGGAATTCATGAATAAAAACGGTAAAACAATCTATTTAAAACCTGATAATCAAATTATTATTGATCGGTTAAATATCAACAGCCGCAAGCGTCCTCTTCTGAAACAAATTAGGCCCGAAGAAATGGCGGACTACGTTAATAAACTTTTAAAAGAAAGAAATCTGTTTTACCGAAAGGCTCATTTTGTTATTGATCCTCAAAGAACACAACTGGAGCAAGTGAGTAAAATGCTAATCCAAACAAGCTAAATCGTTTTTTTGAACCACAGGAATTGCCGATAATTATCTAATTTTGCACGTAATATTATTTCATTTTACCCTAAAATATAGACAATACAATGATTAAAGAAAAAATCGAAAACGCACTCAATAAGCAAATAAATGAGGAATTATATTCATCTTATTTATATTGGTCCATGTCCTCTTATTTTGAATCTATTAATTTATCGGGATTTGCAAACTGGATGAAAGTACAGGCCGAAGAAGAATATTTACATGCCAGAAAGTTTTATAACTATCTAGTTTCAACAGGTGGACGAGCAATTTTTGAAAGTATTAAAGCACCAAAAAAAGAATGGAATTCAATTGTTGAAATTTTTGAAGAGACTTTAGAGCATGAAATTTTCATTACCAACTGCATAAACGATTTGGTAACACTGGCGTTAGACGAGAGAGATCATGCAACAAATAGCTTTTTAACGTGGTTTGTTGATGAGCAGGTTGAGGAAGTAGCTACTGCTGAACAAGTTTTGCACGAAGTAAAAATGATTGCAGATAGCAAGCAAGGCTTGTTCCTGCTTGACCGAGAATTTAAAACAAGGCCAGGTGTTATTGCTGATATAGCTTCAAATTAGTCACTTATTAAAATAACCCATAATTAATATGCTAATAAACAAATATTTTAATTTGTATATTAGAGGTATATTTGTGTATATCCAAAATGAGCTAGTGTCCCCCATTTTAGGATAGTTAATTGTGTTTTTATTTCTTGATTAAAAATTAAAAGATGGCTACATTAAAAGAGAAGTTGTACGAAAAAATATTAATTGAAAGACCAAAAATTCAGGAATTACTTAAAAATCATGGGGACACTGTTATTGATGAAGTCAGGGTTTCTCAGGTCATTGGAGGTATGCGTGGGATCAAAAGTCTTGTAACCGATATTTCGTACCTCGATCCTGAAGAAGGAATTCGCTTTCGTGGCTATACTATTCCAGAAGTATTTGAGCTTTTACCAAAACCCGATTGCTGTGAAATGCCATTGGTAGAAGGCTTCTACTATTTACTGCTTACTGGAGACATTCCAAATACTGAACAAGTTGAGCAAATTGCAGATGAGTTTAGCAAGAGAAAACATGTTCCATGGTATGTATTTGATGTATTGAGAGCAATGCCTCGTGATACTCATCCAATGACAATGTTTGCCAATGCAATTCTTGCTTTGCAAAGAGAGTCGAAATTTGCAAAGAAATATAGAGAAGGGCTAAAAAGAGAAGATTATTGGGATGCTACTTATGAAGATTCCATTAGTTTGTTGGCTAAATTACCTGAAATTGCCGCCTATATTTACCGAATGAAATACAAAAACAACGAGTTTATTCCACCAGATCCTCATATGGACATGGCAGGAAATTTTGCTCATATGATGGGTGTTGGCAAGCCATATGATGATGTTTCTCGCTTGTATTTTATTCTACATAGTGACCATGAAAGCGGGAATGTAAGTGCACATACAGGACATTTGATTGCCAGTGCCTTGTCTGATATTTATTATTCAATTTCTGGTATGCTTAATGGTTTAGCAGGACCACTCCACGGCTTGGCCAATCAAGAAGTATTGCGCTGGATACAGGGTGAAATGAAAAAATACGGAGGAGTAGTTCCCTCCAAAGAGAAACTAGCAGAGGATGTATGGCATACACTTAATTCCGGACAGGTGATACCTGGGTTTGGACATGCTGTATTGCGTAAAACAGACCCTCGCTATACCGCTCAAAGAGAATTTTGCATGAAGCATATTAAAAACGATATGCTATTTGAATATGTTAAACTTCTTTACGATGTAGTGCCACCGATTTTAAGAGAACAAGGAAAAGCAAAAAACCCATGGCCCAATGTTGATGCACAATCAGGTGTATTGCAATGGCACTTTGGTGTTAAAGAATATGAATTTTACACTGTATTGTTTGGCATGGGAAGAGCCTTTGGTGTAACTGCGAATATTATTTGGGATCGTGCGTTAGGATATCCGCTCGAACGTCCGAAATCGATAACCACTCAAATGATCAGCGATATGGTTAAAGCAAAATAAAAAAAGGGACTTTCGGGTCCCTTTTTTTTTGATTTATACTTACCGAATTCTATCGGCAGACTTCACTAGTTTTTCATCTTTTAGAATGGCTTTGTTTGCCATAAAAAAGATCAATATCATGAGCACAGGAAGAACTATAATCAGGTAGTTTATTAATGCAGCTGAGGTCATAAACTTAATACCTCCTATTTTGTCCAAATCAAAAATAAATGCAACCACTAAGGCCGCTGACAATAGAATCAAAAAACGACTAATAATACTTTGCAGTGATCTCTTTTTGAACAAGAATATGCTAAACAAAGAAAGCAATACGATCAACAAAGAGATTAACATGGGAAAAAGAGGTAATCCTTCTTCAATAAGTTCAGCTTCTGAATTCTCAACTGTATAATGAAAGATGTTGTAATCAATCGTCTGCACAATCTCCTTATTACTATCTAAAACATCTTGCTGAAAATGCATAACAAGAAGCAGAATACTCAACCCTGCTCCAATCAACAACAATAAACTCTGTATTCTTTGAATCATAACCTTATTTTAAATTACAAAACTACAATTATTAAGGAAGTAATAAAGATGAATCGCCATAACTCAAAAACCTATAATCGTTTTGAAGCGCCTCTTGATAAATCTCTTTCCACTGATCTCCAATAAATGCCGCAACCAAAAGAATTAATGTACTTTTAGGAAGGTGATAATTTGTTATCAGCCCATCACACATCTTAAACTTATAGGAAGGATAAATGAAAATTCTGGTCTCTCCTATTAATTGTTCCAGCTTATTCACAACCATAAACTCCAATACAGCATTTAAAGCAATTCTCTTAGTTGGCAATTCATTTTCATCAATAGAATATGGAAACAACTTCTCAATATCAAACTTTTCAAGTAGCCCTAATGATAAACCAACACCAAACCAATACAAGCTCTCAATTGCACGCAAAGAAGTGGTTCCAACACATATAATTTTTTCAGTATGATTTAGCAGGTTCACAATATTCTCTTTGCTAAAAACCAATTGCTCATTGTGCATAGGATGCTCCAATATGTTGCTTTCGCTGATTGGCTGAAATGTGCCAGCACTAACATGTAGCGTCAAAAACTCTTGTCTGATCTGCTTTTCATTTAAGCGGCTAAGCACTTGAGGTGTGAAATGCAATCCTGCCGTTGGGGCAGCAACAGCACCATTTAGTCGGGCATATACAGTTTGATAGCTTTTTGTATCCTCCTCATTTGCAGCTCGCTCCAAATAGGGTGGAATGGGTGTTTTGCCATAGTGATTTAATATCTCTGAAAAGCTAATATCGGCATTCCAATTAAGTTCTACAACAACATGCTTTGCTTCCGTTTCAATTTGTTTTGCCTGCAAGCAAACTGCAGTGCCCTTAATATTTAACTCACTTTTTAAAATTAGCTCCTTATTCCACTTCTTTTTATTTCCAACAAAACATTTCCATGTGCTTTGTTTTTTATTTTCCAAAATATGAGATATCTCATCATTCAAATTATTTGGTTCCAAACAAAAAATCTCTATTCTGGCACCCGTAGGTTTATTAAATAATAAACGCGCTTGTATCACTTTTGTTTCATTAAATACAAGCATAGATTTTTCAGGCAATACCTCCACTATATGCTTAAATTGTTGATGTTTTATCTTTCCATTTGCAAAGACAAGTAGTTTTGACTCATCTCTTTTGGCTAAAGGAAATTTTGCAATTTGCTCTGCTGGCAAATCGTATGTGTAGGTATTTAAATCCAGATTCATAATTGTATAAACCACAAAAATAGCAAAAGGCTTTTATCTGAATCCATGAAGGTATTGAAGATTTTGAAAACTTCGAATTTTGTTAAAGAATCTCAAAAACGGAGCAATTATTGTAAATTTGAATACAGAACTAATTGCCTGATTCTTTTAGTGTTAAAGGATTCAATAAAATAATTTATCATGGCATCTCGCTTACCTACAATGTTTAAATTGCCCGGTTATACTATTTTCGAATATCGACCACGGTATTATGATGAAAAAAAAGACCGCAGAGAAAAAACTAGAAGAAGTATTAAAATTAGGGAAAGGGCGTTTGAAAGAGATAGCATTTTGGTTGATAATTTTAGAAAAGAAAAAGTTGATATCAGAAAAAAATCGATTCTCCTGAGCAACATCATTCGAACAGTTATTGTCGTCTTGTTTTGTGCTATCTGCTATTTTATTGCTCGCGCATTTGGCTTATTATTATTAGGTTAAATCGTTTAAAGAGAAATTAATGCCTGATATTGTCCATTTATTACCCGAGTCTGTTGCTAATCAAATTGCAGCTGGAGAAGTTGTTCAACGACCGTCATCGGTTGTAAAAGAGCTTTTGGAGAATGCTATTGACTCAGGAGCACAAAATATTAAGTTGCTCATTAAAGAATCCGGAAAAACACTAATCCAGGTAAGCGATGATGGAAGTGGAATGTCGGAGACGGATGCCCGTATGTGCTTTGAACGACACGCAACTTCTAAAATTCACCATGCATCCGATCTGTTTAATATCCATACTCTTGGCTTTAGAGGGGAGGCCATGGCATCAATTGCTTCGGTTTCAACAGTCGAGTTAAAAACAAGAAGGCAAGAAGACGAAATTGGAATATTACTGATCATGGAAGGAGGTATTCTCAAGACCCAAGAGCCAATTGCTTGTCCGGTTGGAACAACGGTTAGTGTAAAAAACCTATTCTTCAATATTCCTGTACGAAAGAATTTTCTTAAATCTAATAGTGTTGAACACAAGCATATTATTGACTGTTTTCAGCAAATATCACTGGCAAACACCAGAATTAAATTCATTTTAGCTGGTGAGCGGGAAGAAATATTTCATTTACCCAAAGGTGGTTTAAAAAACAGGATAATTGGTGTACTTGGAAAAAAACACGAAAAATCTTTACTTCCAATTGAAGAGGACACACCTATCCTCAAAGTAAATGGTTTTATTGGAAATCCATCATCTGCACGAAAAACCAGAGGAGAGCAATACCTATTTGTTAATGGACGTTTCATTAAAAATCCATATTTTAATCATGCTATTTTTAATGCTTATGAAGAACTAATCGCATCCGATCACTATCCTCTTTATGTTCTATTTCTGCAGGTAGATCCAGCACGAGTTGACGTCAATGTACATCCAACCAAAACAGAGGTTAAATTCGAAGATGAAAAAGGCATCTATATGATTTTAAAGGCCTCCGTTAAAAAAACACTCGGACAGCACCATGTAGCTCCTACTTTTGATTTTGAACACGAAGCGTTTTTAAATAATCTTCAGCATATTGAAAACAAAAAAAACAAAGACGATTTCAGACTAAAAGTTGATATTGGGTCTCACGAAAATCAGGAGAAAAGAAATCCACTTAGTAATTCAAAATCAAAATCCACCGAGCAGGATTGGAAAGAATTGATGAGGATTCTTGAAATCAAGGAAGAAAAAGAAGGAAAAACAAGTGATATTGAAGAAGTTGAGAAAATTGCTTTCACCGATTCCGAAGAAGAAGACAAGCCAAATCAGGATAGTAAATTAATACAGCTACACAAGAAGTTTATTTTTGCACCAATTCATTCGGGAATCATGCTTATTCACCAGCAGTATGCACATCAGCGAGTTCTTTATGAAGAATTTTTGAACTCATTTAAGGATGAAAACAGGGCCAGTCAAAAGCAATTATTCCCCGAAGTCATGGAGTTTTCTGAAGCCGATTTTCATATTATGAAAGATATTGAACCACTGCTATCATCATTGGGATTTATAATGGAGCTTTTCGGGAAACGTGCTTATGTGATTAATGGCATACCTCTCAATTACAACATTGGTAATCCTGAACAATTTATTGAAAGCCTGATTGAAGAGTTCAAAAATAATTTGGGAATTTCTGAAAACACATTGAACGAAAATCTGGCTCAAACTCTTTCAAGTAAATTAGGAATAAAAGTAGGCGATCATCTTGAAAAAGAAGAAATGAATATGATAGTTGATCAATTGTTTGCTTGCGAAAACCCATATTATTCTCCAACTGGCAAGCCTGTATTTCTAAAAATTGATAATAACGAAATCGACAAAAAATTCGAATAATTTGAACACTAAGCTCAAATATTGGATTCTGGCTTGCAGGCCACATACATTGCCATTGGCGATTTCTGGCATTGGCTTGGGAAATATATTAGCCTATCAAACAGGAACATTCGATTGGAAGATATTTGTGTTTTCAATACTTACGGCCACTTTGCTTCAGATTCTTTCGAATTTAGCCAACGATTATGGCGATTCAAAACATGGATCTGATAACAGTTCTCGCATTGGGCCCGAAAGAGCGGTTCAATCAGGTATTATTAGCGCTGCTTCCATGAAAAAGGCATCAATTGGTGTTGCTATTGGAGCATTTGTATCTGGGTCATTGCTTTTGTTCTTCAGTCGTCATGTAATTGGTTGGACATCCATATTAATACTACTTGGTTTAGGACTAATTGCAATATGGTCAGCATTTGGTTACACCGCTTCAAACAAGCCATACGGTTATAAAGGATTGGGCGATTTATTTGTGTTTCTATTTTTTGGACTAATTGCTGTTTGTGGCTCATTCTATCTTCAAAATAATAGTTTGAACGTTTCTGCATGGTTTGCAGCAATAGCAATTGGACTATTCAGTACAGCTGTATTAAACCTCAACAACATGAGGGATATTAAAAATGACAAAGCAAGTGGAAAAATAACACTTGCGGTTAGGCTGGGCATTATCAAGGCTAAACACTATCATAGTTTTCTTATCGGCTTTGGAATCCTATTTTCCCTGTTCTTCCTCAGCTCCTACTATAATGTATTATGGCAATGGTTGTTTACCACACCCCTTTTTCTTGTTGGACTCAACATTTATAAAGTATATCGGGTAAACGATTCAATTGGATTTTACCCTTTGCTTAAACAGTTATCTTTGGCTGTATTATTTTTCGTGCTCAGTCTGGGCATTGGTTTTATATTGATTAAATAGTTTTCATGAAAATAAATGTTAAATCTGAAATAGGTGAATTAGAGGGTGTTATTATTCATACCCCCGGACGAGAAGTTGAAAACATGGTTCCAGAGTTTGCAGAGCGTGCACTCTATTCGGATATTCTAAATCTTGAAATCGCACGCAAGGAATTCAGTCAATTATCGTCAGTGCTATCAAAACTTACCAAGACATTTGAAGTTAAATCATTATTGTCAGATGTGTTGATGATAAATGATGTCAAAGAAAAATTGATTCATACCATTTGCAAGCGGGAAAACGTAATGAGCATTTCACAAGCACTTCTTGAAACAGAACCTGCTGAGTTAGCCAGGCAGTTGATTGAAGGTGTGGATATGCAAAAAGATAATTTAACTAAATACCTTGACAAAAACAGATATGCATTAAACCCTCTTCATAATTTCTTCTTTACACGCGATGCATCAATAAGCATATTAGACAGGGTGCTTATCAGCCGAATGGCCAATCCTGTTCGCGAACGCGAATCCATGATCATGGAAGCAATTTTTAAGTATCATCCCGATTTTATGGTTCCAACCATTAATCCAATAAAAAGTGCTTTTTTTGATGAAAAAATGAGTGTAGAGGGCGGAGATATTTTGGTAGCCCGCGATGATGTTTTCCTGATTGGTGTAGGAGCCAGAACCACTTCTCAAGGAGTTGATCATATCATTGAATGCATAAAAGAACGAAAAGTAAACAGAAACATCATCATTCAGGAACTACCCTATGAGCCTGAATCTTTCATCCACCTCGATATGGTTTTCACATTTCTGGATGTTGATAAATGTCTGGTATACGAGCCTTTAATCTTACAATCTAATCGTTTTCTGACTATTAACATAAGTATTGAAAATGGACAAGTAACCTCAATCAAAGAAGAAAAAGACATACTTTCGGCTTTAAAAAAACTAGGCATGGATATAGAGCCTGTTTATTGTGGAGGAAAAACAGATTCCTACACACAACAAAGAGAGCAGTGGCATAGTGGAGCAAACTTTTTTGCCTTAGGCCCTGGTAAAGTCATTGGATATGAACGAAACGATCAGACTATTGAAGAGCTTAGCAATCATGGGTTTGAAGTGATTAGCTCAAAAAAAGCACTTCAGGAATCAACTGATTTATCAAAGATTGACCGCTACGTTATTACCATGAAAGGCTCAGAATTACCCCGTGGTGGTGGTGGTTGCCGCTGTATGACTATGCCTGTGTCTAGAAAAGCTGTTAATTGGAAATAAATCAAGATTATGACAAAATATTTTAGCCTAATTCTCATTCCTGTTTTCGTAATTTTCAGCTCATGTTGCAAAAAGAAGGAAGCCCAAGTAGTTGAGGTGGAAATCATTCAGGAAGCAGATGTATGGGAACACGACTATATCGAAGATGATGATTATGATATCATCTATGAAAATTCGTCTTTTGCTTTTAAGCTGTTTCATCAAATCAATGATCCTAAAAAAAATACAATTTTCTCCCCATTTAGTATTTCTTCTGCACTGGCTATGACCTATGCTGGGGCAAAAACCGAAACTGAAAGAGAAATGAGTAAAACATTGCATTTTTCGCTATCTCAACCTCAAGTGCATAAAGGTTTCAAAAACTTGATGAATAATTTATATAGCATTGATCCAGATGCAGGAACGGAACTGAAAATTGCCAATTCCTTATGGGCTCAGGAAAAATATGGAATACTCGACAGCTATTATAAAGTTTGCCAAAAGTATTATGGATCAGGTGTAAAGTACCTGGACTTTAAAAATAAACCTGAAAAATCGCGGATACAAATCAACGATTGGGTTGAAGAAAACACAAATGACAAAATAACAAATCTGATTCCTGAAAATGCAATTTCAGATTTAACACGATTAGTTCTTACAAATGCCATCTGGTTTTATGGCAAATGGATGATTCCTTTTGATAAAAAGCATACCGAAACAGCTCCTTTCTATTTAGAAAATGGTTCATCGGTTCAGGCAAAATTTATGAATCATCCGAAAGAGCGCTTTCTTCATTATAAAGACTCCAGTGTTCAAATAGTAGAACTTCCATATGAAGGAAAGAAAAATGCGATGATGGTGTTTTTACCTGCTGAAGGAAAGTCGATAAACGACTTTGGAAAAGAGTTGAATTATGAATATTTCAATGCGCATAAACGTCTTATGAAAGCCTCTGCAATGGAGGTGTTACTGCCTCGGTTTAGCTTTACCTATAGCATTTCTTTGGAAAAACACTTGTCGGACATGGGCATGCCCTTGGCTTTTTCTGATTTAGCTGATTTTTCAGGCATGACTGGAAAAAGAGATTTAAAAATTGACAAAATAATTCATAAGGCATTTGTTGAAGTAAATGAAGAAGGAACCGAAGCTGCTGGTGCTACTGCAGTTATCATGGTTGAAAGAACAAGTTTTCCTCCTGAAAAAATGACATTTAATGCCAATCGTCCTTTTGCATTTGTTATTTACGATAAGGAAAACGGAAGCATTTTGTTTATTGGAAAAGTTATGAATCCGGTTAAATAGGTCAAATGAAAATACTATTTATTCAAACAGGAGGCACTATTGATAAAGATTACCCTAAAAACCTTGGTGGTTATGCATTTGAAATAAGTGATCCGGCTATTAAACGAATTCTCCATAAACTGAACCCATCTTTTGAATATGAAGTTCTTCCTTTGATTAAAAAGGATAGTATGGACTTGGATAAGGCCGATAGGGAGATGCTTTTTGATGTAATTCAGCGAAGTTCTGATGACAAAATTATCATTACACATGGAACTGATAGTATGATAGAAACAGCTTCGGATCTGGCTAAAATAGCTGATAAAGTTATTGTACTTACTGGAGCCATGCGACCAGAAAAATTTACCGACTCTGATGCAGATATTAACATCGGATTAGCTTTAGGTGCTGTTCAAACAAAGGCGGCCGGAGTTTATATTGCCATGCATGGCTGCATATTTAAATGGAATGAGGTTACAAGGCATCCCGAAAGTGGACAATTCATAAAATCATAGCGTATTCATGCAATATCAGGCTACATATAAAAAACACATTTTAGATTTT
>JABINZ010000207.1 GCA_018698135.1 Bacteroidota bacterium | reverse complement strand
TATAATTTTTACAATAATGAGAAATTTATAGTTACATTTTGTTACCCATTTGTTACTCGTAAAAACAGAAAGCCTGTAATGACGAGCATTACAGGCTTGTAATAAGTAGCCCCTACAGGAATCGAACCTGTATCTAAGGTTTAGGAAACCTCCATTCTATCCGTTGAACTAAGGGGCCTTTCTGAAAAAAATGTCTCTTGAACGGTCTTGAAATAGAATAATAAGCAATTTCAAGTGTACAAGTTGAACCCTGCCTGCCGAAGCTTTTGCGAAGGTAGGTAAGGGGCCAATAAGGCTGCAAAATTAGGATTTAATCTTTGTTTTCAGAAATCTTCTTCTTAAGTAGAATTTGTTTGAGCAGCAGAAAACATTTCCCTCCTAGAGGAGGGCGGGGAGGTGTTTTTTATTCTTTTTTAAAAATTTATTATTAACACTCCCATTAACCCCCTTGCAAGAGGGAAGCAATATATTATTATCATTCACTAGTGATCTTTTGAAATACAATCTGCTCCCCTCTTTACGAAGTAGAGAGGGGCTGGGGGTGAGTTGTCTTGTCCTAAAATAGGTTTACACAAAATGTAAACTTATGACAGGATTTACTTCTTATAATAACTCTTTGAAGATATGTGTCTAGTCCTAAAATAGGTTTTCAATCCCTCATCGTACCAATGCAATGTTGAGTTTTGTATTTTTGATGTTAAAACCAGTGTTTATGTTAAAATTTGTTACTCATTTGTTACTCGTATGTATTGTTTTATCTTTTTCAGCTTGCACTCAAGATCAAAGTGTGTTGCCTGATAACCACTATATGATTGGAGAAGGAGAGCGACCTTGGGTAATTGCTCATGGAGGAGCAAAACAACTTTGGCCTGAAAATACCATGATTGCTTTTGCGGGCTCTGCAGCGCTGGGCGTTGATGTTTTAGAAATGGATATTCGAATGACAAAAGATAAATTGCTGGTTTGTCATCACGATGCGGATATTGAAAATATGAGCAATGACACAGGTAAAACATGGAATTATACCTATAACGAACTATTAAACTTCAACTTTGGTGATGGTTTTGAAGATATCGATGGCGAGTTTCCATATAAGAATCAACAAGTCGACATCACGAAACTGGAGGCAGTTTTTTCAGCTTTTCCACTATTCTACTTTGTAGTAGAAATTAAAGACACTGAAGCTTTAGGACAAGAAGCAGGAGATAGTTTATTTGCTTTAATTGAAAGATATAACCTTCATAGCAGAATTATTGTCGCCTCATTTGATGAAGATGTGCTCATTCATTTTAGAGAAGTTTCGGCCAATTTAATTCCGACTTCTGCTTCACAAAAAGAATCGACCAATTTTGTTATATCAACAAAAGCGCAAGCCAGTTATTTTTATCACCCCAATGCAGTTGCTTTTCAGTTACCCCTCAAGCAAATTGGTATCAGCATGGATCGAAAGCATGTAATTAAAGCAGCTCATCGTCATAAAATGGCAGTTCATTATTGGACAATTAATGAAAAAGAAGACATGCGTGACCTGATTGAAAAAGGAGCAGACGGCCTGATAACAGATAGGCCAGATATTATGCTCGATTTATTGAAAGAGATGGGCTGGTAAACGCCTGTTATCTCTCCATTTTTTATCACTTATTCGATTAAAAACTCCTTGGTAAGTTTTATTTCGCCTATGGTAAAAGGCTCTTCTGCTTTTTCAGTATAATCACGCATAAAGCCGTAATATGATAATTTCAATTCAAACTCACTAGCCGATAACCAGCCTGTAAATCCATCATTGCAATCGACATTTATTTTCAACTTTTCTATTTCGCCCTTTTCATTGAAAGTTGATTCAGAAAAATCGAATGAAATGTTCTTTTCCTCTAAAAGTTGTTTCTGGATATTTACAAGATCATCTTTTTGAACAGAATAGGAAATTTTAACATGAACCAGTTCGTCATTAACTGTTAATTCTGTTGTATTCATACTAAGTCCTTTGCCATTTATTTTAATAAATATTAACAAAGCGATACCTAGAATGGTAACTCCAATAAATAATGTAACTAATATTTTGTTGCTTGTTTTTTTCATCGTTTTCACTTTAGTTATTCCTGTTCTTTTTCCATTCTTCAAAATAGCTTTCCAACTCCTTCACCTCAATTTTCAACAGTGTCATTTTTTTGAATAATTCAGGTAGCTCATTGTCTTTGAATCTTTTTTTCATCATATCCAGAATGATTTTTTGAGCATCTTCTCCAACAAAATAGCCTATTCCTCTTTTATTGTAGATTATGTTGCTTTCCTGTAAATATGAGTAAGTACGCATAACTGTATTGGGATTCACTTCCAGATCAATGGCCAACTGCCTGATGGAAGGCACTTTTTCATCTGCTTTCCATTTGTTATTAAGAATATTCACAGCAAATTCATCTGCAATTTGCATGTAAATAGCTTGTTTTTCACGAAATTCCATGCTATACCTCCCTTTCTTTAAGTTTGAAATATGCAGCAGCATATAGAATAATTGGAAGGACTACTCCAACAGCCCAATAGGTTGATTTAACAAGCAATTTACCTCCTCCATTTGTGAACCATTCTTGAATTTCGGGCTTGCTGAATGTGATAGCTGAAGCAACACCAAAGCTTAAGTCGTTGCCAAATAATAAAAGTATTGCGATATATCCTAAAAGAAAAAATGCAAGCATAATAAGGAATGATGCAAGAGCTGTTTTTGGAATTGAGTACTTTCTGAAGGCGGCTGATCCAAGGAAAAATGTTGCATGACTTAAAAAGTAGAATTTAATCGAAGGCACCCAATGAGCATCATTGATAATATCAAGAATGTTGTATACTGGTATGTCTAATGAAAAAATTCCTGACCAAACAGTGTTTGTTAGCATAGCAAATAATTGATATGAAACTGCCGTGAAAAGGATCCACCCAATAGAAGAGAATAACAACGGCACAATGAATTTTTCAAAAATAGATGCAGGAATCATCAATTGCTCAATAGTTTTTGCACCAGAGTTCATTTTGATAAAAACACGACCACCAAAGAACAAGGCTCCTCCATACAACATAGTGATAGCGGCAACCTTATGGAAAATATTTGAAATAGCTGCGTTTTCATTGTTCAAATTATAGGCAAAGAAAAATGTAATAATAAACATCAGCCCCAGAAAGCCTCCTACTGAAATTGCAAAAAACTTTTTATTGAGATTCAGTTTTAAGCGTGAAAACTGAATAGCTCTTTTTATATCGAATACCTGATTCATTTCTTTAATTTTTTAAATGTTCAACTATTTCTGAAGTGTTGCTCAGAACTGCATTAAAAAGCAATTCAAAATCGACAGCTGTTTCTGTTTTGTCCATATTGTCAGCAACAATATATTGTCCACCAAAAACGGCTTCTGAATGGAAAACTTTGGATTTAAAAGAAGCTTCTTTTTCTGCTTTAATAAAACTCAGCTTGTTGCTAATTGATTCCATGTTTTCATTGAAAATGATTTTTCCTTCTTCAATAATTACGATGGGATCAATCAGGTTTTCAAGATCTCTTACTTGATGGGTGGAAATTAAAAACGTTCTGTTTTCGTTAGTTGCTTCTGCAATAATTCTCCTGAATTTACTTTTAGAAGGAATATCCAATCCGTTGGTGGGTTCATCCATAAATACGATAGAGCATTCAGTAGCAATGGCAAAGGCAATCATGAATTTTTTCTTCTGCCCATATGATAAAGTGTTCAGCTTTTTTGATTTGGTTATTTCAAACTCAACAATGAGTTTGTCTATTAGTTCATGATTGAAATTCGGATAAAATACCGAGTATATTTTAATATAGGTTTCTATATATAAATCGGGTAAGTGAAATTCTTCAGGTAGCATATACATGTCGGCAAGTAGTTTTGGCTGTCGGGTAGCCACATTACTTCCTTCAAAGTTTACAGTTCCTTTATGCGCATATAATAAGCCACACATAATTTTAAGTAGAGTTGACTTGCCAGCTCCATTTTTCCCAAGCAAGCCATACACATTTCCTTTCTCAATGCTCAAATCAAGATCCTTAAAAAGATTATCGCTTTTTTTATAGCCAAACGTGAGCTCTTTTATTTCAATCATTTTTGCAATGTTTAGTGTTCTAGTAAAATAGTACACTGCAAATGTATAACTGTTTTTTAAATAGGCAAATATTTTTGAAAATATTTTTTTAGGTCAGATCACTTCTCTCAAAAAGGTATAAATTGGCTAGACGCTCCTATCAGTGTCACTCAACGAGGGCATTGATGATTTCTTGGAAAGTAATTCGTGTCTCAGTGTCCCTTGTCAGGAGACACTGAGGGTAGACAATTTAATTGGTTGTATCTAGTTGTCATTCTCGCGCTTTGCTTTGCTAAAGCTACGCGAAAGCAAGAAAGCGAGAATCTCCATAATAATTTGAAACGAGATTCCCTTTTGCAAGGGAATGACGAAAAAATAGTCAGTAGGATTTTTGAGTCAGTCTCGGAATAGTAATCGAAATAAAGCACAAAAAAAAGGGAATGAAATTCATTCCCTTTTACTATATAAAAAGTGTTTTGTTTTATCCTCCAAAGTCATCAAATGCAATCATTTCTTCGGGTACACCATAGTCGTCAAGCATTTTCAAAACAGCATCATTCATTAAAGGAGGTCCGCAGAGATAATATTCAATTTCCTCTGGCTCTGCATGATTCTTTAAATAGTTATCCATTATAATCTGATGGATGAATCCTACATAACCATCCCAATTATCTTCGGGTAATGGCTCTGATAAACCAATATTGAACTTGAAGTTTGGAAAATCTTTCTCAATGGCACGGAACTGATCAACATAGAACAACTCGCGTGATGAACGGCCACCATACCAGAATGTAGCTTTACGATCTGTTTTTTCTGTTTGGAAAAGATGGAAGATATGTGAACGCATTGGCGCCATTCCTGCACCACCACCAATAAACATCATTTCGCGTTTAGTTGGTTTGATGAAGAACTCTCCATAAGGTCCTGATATTGTTACTTTATCACCTGGTTTTCTGTCAAAAATATAAGATGAGCAGATACCCGGATTCACATTCATAAATGTGTTTTTCTTTCTGTCCCAAGGAGGAGTTGCCACACGAATATTAAGCATAACCAATCCTTTTTCTGCAGGATGGTTTGCCATGGAATAAGCTCTGTAAATAGGCTCTGGATTTTTCATCTTCAGATCCCACATGCCGAATTTGTCCCAATCACCTTTGAAATCCTCTCCAATTTCCATGTTCTTGTAGTCCACTTCAATCTTTGGAACATCAATTTGGATGTATCCACCTGATTTGAAATCCATGACTTCACCTTCAGGTAACCTGACCACAAATTCTTTGATAAATGTAGCGACACTTTTGTTGGAAACAACTTCGCATTCCCATTTTTTAATACCAAATATTTCTGGTGGGATAGAAATATTCATATCCTCTTTTACCTTTACCTGACAAGCAAGTCTCCAGTCGGTTTGTTGCTCTTTACGGGTAAAGTAGCCCACTTCAGTTGGAAGAATGCTTCCTCCACCATCATGAACCTGCACCTTACACATAGCACATGTACCACCACCACCACAAGCAGATGGAATGAAAATTTGTTGTGCCGACATGGTATTCAATAATGTAGAACCAGCACTAACTTCTATTTCTTTTTCTTCATTGATGGTCAGTTTTACAGGTCCCGAAGGAACAAGTTTGGAACGTGCATATAGTAGCACAACAACCAAAATCAGAATAATGACCAAAAAAACGATTGCGCTTATAATAATCTGATTGAATAAGCCTGAATCTAATAGAATCATTTTATATCAATTTTATGATTAGCAATTAAAGTTTAATTCCCATGAAACTCATGAAAGCAATACCCATCAAACCGGTAATAATAAACGTAATACCAAGACCGCGTAATGGTGCAGGTACATTTGAATAGGTAATTTTTTCGCGGATAGCAGCAATTGCAATAATTGCTAATAACCAACCCACTCCAGATCCAAGTCCGAAAACGGTTGCTTCACCAAGGTTTGCATATTCTCTTTCTTGCATAAAAAGGGAACCTCCTAAAATAGCACAGTTCACAGCAATCAGCGGAAGGAAAATACCAAGTGATGCATATAGAGCTGGTGAGAATTTTTCAATGAACATTTCAACCAACTGCACCATTGATGCAATAACAGCGATGAAAACGATAAAGCTTAAAAAGCTTAAATCCATGTTTTCAAAACCACCTCCTAACCAAGCCAATGCTCCTTCTGAAAGCAAATACTTGTTAATAATAAAGTTTACCGGAACAGTTATACCCAATACGAAAATAACTGCGAGTCCAAGTCCCATTGATGTATTTACCGTTTTTGAAACAGCCAGGTAAGAGCACATTCCAAGGAAATATGCAAATACCATATTGTCGATAAATATGGACTTTACAAATATGTTTACTAGTTCTTGCATATCTGTTCTTTTTAGCTTTTGTCAATTAATTCTCTAACACGTGTACGCTGTATCCAGATAATGATCCCAACAGTAATTAATGCCATTGGAGGTAGAATCATTAAACCGTTGTCGGCATAACCATTGTCATAAAAAACCTGAGGGATTATTTTCAATTCTCCGACAGCAGGTAGTGTTAATGTTCCTGCTCCAAATAATTCACGGAAAAATCCAACGACAACTAAAACCCAAGCGTAGCCAATTCCATTTCCTAAACCATCCCAGAATGAAGGACCTACCTTATTACCCATAGCAAAGGCTTCCAAACGCCCCATAATAATACAGTTGGTAATAATGAGTCCTACAAATACAGAAAGCTTCTTACTAACATCATAAGCAAATGCTTTTAGGAATTGATCCACCAAAATAACAAGCATTGCAATAATTGTAAGTTGTACAATTATTCTGATACGAGGTGGAATTGTTTTTCTGAGAGCAGCAGTAATTATATTAGAAAACACAATTACGAATACCACAGAAAAAGACATAACAATTGATGGCTCAAGTTTAGCCGTGACCGCCAAAGCAGAACAAATTCCTAAAACCTGAACAGTAATTCCGTTGTCAATACCCAACGGATTTTTAACCAGCTTATAGTTCTGCGCTGAAAAGAACGGTTCTCTTTCTTTTTTATCGCTCATATTTCTAATTTTCTAAGTTTTTAAAATATGCTTCATATCCTGACAAGCAATCGAATAACATATCAGAAACACCAACACAGGTAATTGTTCCTCCAGAAATGGCATCTACTCCATGTTTGTCTCCAGGTAGAGCTCCACCTTTTACTACTTTTATAGATGTAAATTTTCCTTCGTCATCAAAAATCTGCTTATCGATAAATTGGTTGCCAAATTTGGGTTTGTCAATTTCAGCTCCCAATCCAGGTGTCTCTCCTTTGTGACCAAAATTAGCACCGAGCACTGTTCTTCCATCACCAGAAACGGAAAGAAATCCCCAAACAGGACCCCACAAACCTTTTCCTCTAACAGGTATAATGTATTTCTTTGAACCATCCGGCATACTTGCAATAAATACCGGAAGTTTTTGTTCACCAATAGCTTTTCTTTGTTCTTCAGCTAAATTAATGTTAAAAGCTTTTTCTTCTTTATTGATTTCTCCTTTGGTATTAACTACGAATTCATCAGTAATAGTTTCTAAATAAATTTGATCATATTCTTCTGCAGTATAGCTTTTATCTGCATCTAAAACATCAGCAACTGATAATATATTCTTAATCTTTTCTACCTTCACATTATTGTCTTGAAAAGGCTTAAGAATATTTGCAGCAGTAGCCAGTATCGATGCCACAATAATGATCATGATCGTGGCATATGTAAATATATATCTGTTTGTAAACATTCTATTAAATTTAAATTGTTAACCAGATTATGCCTCTGCTCTTTTTAATCGTTTAAGTCTTCTTTTGATGTTTCCTTCTACAACATAATGATCAATAAGCGGAGCAAATACGTTCATTAGAAGGATAGCCATCATTACCCCTTCAGGATAGGCGGGATTAAGCACACGGATTAGGATGGCAAGGAAACCAGCAAGGAATCCATATATCCATTTTCCACGAGCCGTTTGAGCCGCACTTACCGGATCAGTTGCCATGAATACCGCACCAAAAGCAAATCCTCCAAGACACAACTGTTGGGCAACACTTAAGCTCATAAAAGGATTGGAATCTGTTGCAAATGCACCCAGAATAAACGCCATAATAGCACCACCAGCTACAAACGATAGCATAACGCGCCAGCTTGCAATACCGGTAACAAGCAAAATAATGCCACCAATGAGAATCGCCAAAGTTGAAGTTTCTCCGATGGAACCAGGCACCGTTCCTATAAACAATTCTTTGAGACTTGGCAATTTATCCAGAGCTCCTTCTGCTGCATAAGATAATGGTGTTGCTCCTGTAAAAGAATCAATCCATTCGCCACCTTTTGTATTTACCCAAACTGGTGTTCCAGAAACATCAATGGCTCCAGAAATCTTTTGCGGATAGGCGAAAAAGAGGAATACACGTGCTGTTAATGCAGGATTTAAGATATTCATTCCTGTTCCACCAAAAACTTCTTTACCAATAATAATAGCAAAAGCAGTAGCCACAATAAGCATCCAAATAGGGATATTAACTGGCATTATTAAAGGTATCAGAAATCCGGTTACAAGAACTCCTTCATTTACTTCGTGTCCCCTAAATTGCGCAAAGGCGAATTCAATGACAAAGCATACGATGTAAGAAACAGCTAATAATGGAAGGAATCGTAAGAAACCAAACCATAATCTTGCCCCAAAAGAGCCATCTTGTACTCCTAATGCCAGATCATGTTGATATCCCAAATTCCACAAACCAAATAGGGTAGCTGGAATTAAAGCAAGAACAACGTAAATCATAACTCGCTTCGAGTCTTTAGAATCTCTGATATGGGCGCCTCTTTTTGTAACGTGATTAGGTACGTACAAAAAAGTTTCAAAAGCATCAAAAGTGGAATGAAGCCAATAAAACTTGCCGCCTTTTTCGAAACTCGGCTTGATTTTATCGATTTGTTTTCTAAGTGCTTTCAATTTTATTCAATTTTATTAATGAAATAAAAAGATTGTCTTAATTTAATTCTTTAACCATCAGGTCGATACCTTGCTGGACAATGGTTTGGGAATTAATTTTTGAAGTACAGATAACTTCACATAAAGCAAAGTCTTCTGGAGCAACTTCATAAATTCCTAAATTCTCCATTTTGTCAATATCTTCCGCCATAATGGCTTTCAGTAAATGCACAGGATATATATCTATGGGCATCACTTTTTCATATTCACCGCTTACAACAAAAGCTCTTTCGCCTCCATGCATGTTGGTGTCGAGATTGTGTTTTTTCTTTGGAGATAGCCAAGAACTAACAATTGTTTTTGAAGCACTGAATTTTTTAAAGCCGGGTAAAATCCAGCCAATAAACTCATAATAATCTCCTTCGGGAATAACTGTCAGCTGAGAGTGGTAAAATCCCAGATATCCAGTATCTGAAATCTTTGTTCCTGTCAGGACATTTCCACTGATGAATCGATTATTATCTCCTTCAACATTGTCTTTTACAATATTTTCAATAGAGGCTCCAATAATCGTTTTATAGTATTTCTTTTCTATGGCCTGAGAACCGCACAAATTTATCACACGTTCGGCATTGTATTTTCCTTCATGGAATAATCTACCAATGCTCAGAACATCCTGTGGATAGCAATACCAAACGACATCACCCTTATCAATAGGATTAATGTGATGAATTTGAATTCCTACATTTCCAGCTGGATGGGGGCCTTTAAATTGATGCAGTTCAACATCTTTGGCCTTGGCAAAAACAGAAGAAATTTCCTGATCGACATGGGTGTTTAGATGAATTTTTCCATCAGTTAATTTTTTCAATACGTCAATCCCTTTTTGAAAAACTTCTGACTGACCCTCTACAATAAAGTTATTGTCAGCAGCCAATGGAGAGGAATCAAAAGCAGAAATATAGATCGCTTTTGGTTTGTCAGACGGATTTGCAATGCGTGCAAAAGGTCTTTGTCTGATCATTGGCCAGACACCACTTTTTAGCAGGTTTTCAATAATTTCATCACGCGATAAATCCTTTGGATCTGCCTGTTTGAAATTTTCAAATTCGTTTTTCCCATCAGCAGTAATTTTTACCTCTAAGATAACCCGTTTTTCACCTCGTACAATTTCAGTAACCGTTCCACTTACTGGAGAAGTGAAAATAACCCTATCGTTGTCTTTGTCAAAAAACAAGGGGGTTCCGGCCTTAACTGTATCACCTTCGTTGATACTAAGTTTTGGTCGTACACCATGAAAACAGGAAGGTTTTATGGCAAAATGCTGAGGAATTTCTTTTTGGCCAAAATCTTTTTCAGATTGACCAATAAGTTGGATATTGTATCCTTTTTTAATGTTTATAACTTTCGACATTTCCTCGTGTTGTTAATAAAAAAACATTATTAAGAAGTGTACGAAAGTAGTATTATTAATTTAATCGAACCAAGATTTTTTTTGCTTTAAAACATTTAAATGCAATTTTCTAATCACAATTTTTTGTCAGGCTTATTGCTATTATTTATTTTTAATGTTTTAATCCAAATATCTAAATAATAAACTGACAGAAATATGTGTTCAAAGTATAGGAACTAATCATTTTGTTATAACTTGCAGATGATATTTTAAGAGATAAGGGATGTATTTACGATTGATAGCAATTTTTATTTTATTTATTAGTTTTACTTCATGGGCTCAGGAATCGCTAAATCAAGAAGCGGTTTATGTGCCGAATATTGAGACCGTACTTTTTTACAAAAGCGGAAAAATCAACTCTTTTCCAATTCTTGACATTCAAAGTCCGGGGCAAACTTTAACACTTGCTTTTGATGACATGGATGCTGATTATAAGTCATATGCATATTCAATTATTCATTGTGATAAAGATTGGAAGCCAAGTGATTTGTTCGAAAATGAATATTTCGATGGTCAAAATTTTGATTACATCAGTAATTATGAATTCTCATCAAACACCTATGTGAAGTATACAAACTACCGGCTCAGCTTTCCTGCAGAAAACAATTGGTTTCGATTATCTGGAAATTATATCATACAGGTTTATACCGATGATGATGAAAAAGAATTGATACTTACACGCAGATTTTATGTTGTCGATCAGCGGGTTAGCATAAAATCAAAAGTGAAAGAAGCCAGCTATGCAAATGTTAAGAAGTATAAGCAGGAAGTTGATTTTGAAGTAAACTATACAGGGGTTGATGTTATTAATCCAATGTCAGACTTCAATGTAGTGATCCGACAAAACGGAAGATGGGATAATCAAATTGCTGACTTGGAACCCATGTATGTGCAGAACAATACATTAATATATGATTACGAAAAAGAGAACTTGTTTAATGGGCTAAGCGAGTGGCGATACTGTGATTATCGGCAGCTTAAATTTCCGGGTTTTGGAATTCTCAAAATTGAATTAGACACTGTATTTAATATGTATATGCTTAACGAAGAAGATCGTTCTTATATGGCCTATGCTCAGTGGAGTGATATAAATGGAAACAGGGTGATTGCAGGCGAGAGTAGAGATTTAAAAATGTCAGAAATAGATTATGTTAAAGCACACTTCAAGCTCAAAACTCCTTACCCCAAAGACGAAGATGTTTATATTTTTGGTGCATTAAGCGATTGGAAACTACAAGACAAATTTAAAATGCATTATTGTCGAGAGATGGAATCCTACATTGCAAATATCGAGTTGAAACAAGGATACTATAATTATTACTATGTGATTAAAAATCCTGATGATGGAAGTGTAGATTGTGTTCGTTTTCAGGGAACACATTTTGAAACCGAAAACGAATATCATATCCTTGTATATGTTCAATCACGAGTTTATAATACACAGGAATTGGTAGGCTATTTATCGGTAAGCACAGCTTTGCGATAAACGTGCAATATCAATAAAAGTTATCGTAGAAAGATTTCTCCTTATTAATCTTAAGATCTTTCAGGACAGGTGATTTTACTTTTAATGTAAACATATAGCTCTGACGATAGCCAAATGGTATCCAGCTGAAACTCATTTCCCAGCAATGCAAATCCCTATGCATGTCAAAAGATGCCGAAGTAAGCTCATTGTTTGCAATGTCATAATATGCTCTAAAGGTCAGTTTCCATTTTTGAGTCAGACTTAGCCCACCATTTACATTAATTGTTTGCTTTATTACAGGTTCGAAAAATAATTTCTGATACGAAAGAGTATAATTAAAGGACAGATTCCAAGGAACATTGAAATCGACATACTGATCAAGTGGCATAGCGTCAAATCCTATTTGTTCCTGTTGTTGTTTTTTCCTGCTTGATGCTGACATAGCCTGCGAGTTGAGGTTTGCACCCAACGTTAGATTGGCTTGTTTTAGTCGACCTAATTTATGACTTTCAATTAATGCAAATTTATTCACTACAATACTATCTGCTGTCATGTGATAAGGATCGAGCTCTCCGGAAAATTGAATATTAAGTTTGTTTTTAAAAAGAGTGGTTCGCCCATTCATGCGAATGGTTGACAAGCGCAGGGAGTCTGCCAGAAAATTATAATAGCCGCTTATATTGAAGTTATCAATCAGTTTTATTTTCTTGGATGCGGCAATAGAGTCGTTTTTGGTTTTAATTTTTGCTTCCAGATTATTCTGTATACTAAAGTTAATATTCCCACTTCTCCGTGTGCCAGGCCTTCCTATGGTTGAGGTATTGATAACAGAATACTCACTTGTTCTTCCTGTTGAGTCAATCTGAACCGTTTTGTAATACCCATATTTGGGATCGCTGAAATCTGGTCGATAAGAGAAACTCATATTTGGTGTAATCAAATGCCGAACAGCTAGCAAGCCAAACTTATTAATATTAAATGTACCGTAAATTCGGGTGGAGATATTAGCACTTACATTAAAATCATTTTGGTGGAAAACTCCTTCTGTAATTTGTTCGTCAACATAATCCCACCCTACAGTATCGGTTACTTCGACAAATGTTTTTTCCAC
This sequence comes from Bacteroidota bacterium, assembly GCA_018698135.1. Lineage (NCBI taxonomy): Bacteria > Pseudomonadati > Bacteroidota > Bacteroidota bacterium. The sequence continues at coordinate 4,629 of JABINZ010000207.1, read as the reverse complement.
TTTTTTGAAGAAAGTGTATCCAGTATAGTTAATGGAAGGAGAAACATTAAAGTACTTAAGAATTTTAAAAGAGGTCGAAAATGGAATACTGTGTTGCATGCCATTTTCCCAGCTCCTCCAGGTTTCGGGCAGCAAAAAAGCAGTATCATAGGTGTTTATTGAATTACGGAATTTCACATTGTAATTGAAACCAATATCATTATACCATCTTTTTTTGATTACTCCTTTTTTTGATTTGAAAGGAGTTATTCTTTTCATAGCAAAACTTACATCAGGAGCTGTAAGGTTTACAGTTTTATTACTTAGGTTTTGTGAATGTGTAATGCTTGAGTTTAATGAAAAAGGAGTGCCTGAAAACCGCTTGCTATACGAAACACTGGAACGTAAGGTGTTTTGCAACATATCATTCGGATTGGTTGCATTATAGCGATAGGAGTTTTGGCTACCGGCATTTACACTAGCCTTGAAGGAGGAATTTGGACGAGCCTTGGGATCCTGGTTGTGCGTCCAGTTTATGATAAAATCAGTCGATTTGCTAAAATCACTAGCATCCGGATCTCCAAATCGATTTTTCGAATAGAGAATATTGAAATTACCATTGAACTTATACCTTTTATTATAATTCGTAGATGCATTAACAGCCCAACTTCCTCGCGAGAATATATCAGCTTTTACAGCCAGATCAAAATATTCTGAAAAACCAAAATAATAGCCCAATCCTTTAAGAAAAAATCCTCTTCGTGCTTCTTCTCCAGGTGATGGCAAAAGTATGCCAGATGATCGTTCTTGTTTCTTCGGGAAAAAGCCAAAGGGAACTGCTAAAGGAAGAGGAACATCTTCAACAACCAACCAGGCAGGGCCTGATATAATTTGCTTATCCATAATTTTGAGCTTGGATGCAGCAATGTAAAAGTGTTGGTGTTCGTGATCACAGGTTGAAAACTGAGCATTACGGGCGAGTAAAGTGTTTTCTTCATCTTTCATTACATCAACCGCCTGTATATAGCCTCCTCCTTCTTCTGTTCTCAATTCATATATTCGACCTCTTTTTGTTTTGAAATTGTAGATAATTTTCTGTGCGCTATAGGGTTTTCCCTGATCAGAAAATATGGGCAACCCGGCAATTTCTCCACTCGAATCCGGCATTCCTTCAGCAGTGATTAGATTTTTATTCCAATCCAAAATAATGGATGCTGCTTTGAGTTGAATGTTTTCATAATTGACCTCAGCATTACCATAAAGCCTGATTAGGTTCCCTTGAAAATCAATTATCATGGAGTCTTTGGCAGTATAGTTGATCAAAGACTGAATAGCATCAGGGCTTATGAAAGAATTAGAATCCTTTTTAACAACAAGATCCAAACTATCTGGAGCAGCAACAAGCGAGTCATCCAACATGATAGGGAATGACGAAGCCTGTATGGAAACGAAGGCTATTAACAAAATTGTTAATATCAGGAGCGTTTTTAAAAACCTCAAGGATTCTTTATTTGCTAATTTTGGTTTGATAAATAAAAGTCCAAATTTACTTTATTACAGTTTATTCAAAATGAAATATCTTCGGATTCTCAGTTTTATGCTAATAATTTTAGTATTCAGTTCTTTCCAGACTCTGAATAGTAGCAAATTTTATGTCAAAACGATTGTGATTGATGCTGGCCATGGTGGACATGACCCCGGAGCTGTGTATGGAGGCATACATGAAAAAAATGTTGCGCTGGCTATTTCTCTTGAATTAGGACGCATAATCAGCGAAAACATGCCCGATGTGAAGGTTTTGTATACCCGCAATAAAGATGAATTTATCGGATTATTGGAGCGAGCAGAATTTGCAAATAAAAATAATGCAAGTTTATTTTTATCTATTCATTGCAATGCAAGTGAAAACACAACAGCATTTGGAACCGAAACATTTGTGATGGGATTGGCTAAAGATGAAGCCAATTTAAATGTGGCGATGAAAGAAAACTCAGTTATCAAATTGGAAGAAGATTACGAAGTCAAATATGAAGGCTTTGACCCCAACTCACCTGAGGCATATATCATTTTTTCATTAATTCAGGATGCATTTCAAAATCAAAGTACAAGCCTGGCAGCAAAAATCGAACATGACTTTTCATCACGAGTGGGAAGAAAAAGCCGTGGTGTAAAACAAGCAGGATTATTTGTACTGTGGCGAACGAGCATGCCTAGTGTGCTTATTGAAACAGGCTTTATCAGCAATCAAAAGGAAAGGGATTTTCTGACATCGAAAACCGGACAAGTTTATCTTGCTTCTGCTATTTTCAGGGCATTTCGTGGATACAGAGAAGAACTGGAAGGAAGTTCCAAATAAATACAGTTTCAAAACTTGTAAGCAGAACACGACAAATTTTTCACATTCAGAATAGTAGCTGGTATTGTTATTTTTCATGCTAAGAATCAATATCACTATAGCTTTTAATTTCCTTTGTGTTAATTTTGAATTTTTTAAACGATCATTTTTTGCACTAAAATATAGACGTGAAGGTATCAGACGAAACGAAAGTGGGCATTTTTGCCGTTTTTGCCCTGGCAATTTTATTTTTTGGCTTTAGCTTCATGAAAGGGAAAGATGTGTTTTCATCTAACTTTACATACTATGCCTTGTATGACGATATTCTTGGTCTGCAGGTTTCAAACCCTATTGTGCTAAACGGACACCGGATTGGGAAAGTTTATGATATTCGCTTGCAGAAAGAAAATGAGAATAGAGTATTGATTGTTTTAAGCATTAAAGGTGGATTGGATTTGCCAATTGGTACGAAAGCCCGTATTGTCGATTTGGATATTTTGGGTCAAAAAGCAGTTGAATTGGTTTTAGGAGAGAGCAACCAATATCATGAAAGTAAAGATACTATTATAGGCGAGACATCAAGTGGTCTTATAGGCGAAATGTTAGCACCATATATTGAAAAACTGAACGAATCTATTGAGGAAATAAAACAATCATGGGGCGATACAAACGCTATTGATATTAAAGGAAGCATGTCTAATCTTACTCTGGCAATTGCTGATATTAAGCAGGTTACAGGAGAATTAAAAGCAAGTAACCTGGCAGGCAGACTGTCAAATATTCTTGCTCATGTTGAATCGATAACGAAATCGCTCAAAGAAAATGAAGATAATATTAATGCCATCCTTGCTAATCTGAATAGTGTTTCCGATTCGCTTAGTGCTGCAAATATTAAAGGCACCATTGATGAAAGCTATGCTGTTCTGAAACAGATAGATGATATTAGTACGAAAATCAATCAGGGGGAAGGTTCTTTGGGATTGTTGGTGAATGATAATCAACTGTATGATAATCTTAAAAAAACATCAGAAAACCTCGACAAGCTGATTATTGATTTAAAAGAACATCCTGAGAAGTATGTACAGGTTTCTGTATTTGGAGGAAAGTCTAAGTCGAAAAAAGAATAAAGGATTAAATGACGAGAAAGAGGAAGGAAAACCATTAATTTTGAAAAGCCAGCTGTGTTTATTTTAGCTGTTACTTTTTTGAATCTTTCACCTTTTCAGTCGTAGGCTTTTATCCAGTTGGCTTATCCACAGTTTTTCGCCAAAACACTTTCTTATGCATTAATTTTGTTTTATTAAAAAAAGTGTTGATATTTGCACCCCCTAAAGAAAAGAATATGTCAAGAGTATGTCAACTTACTGGTAAAAAGGTCCTTGTAGGGAATAATGTGTCACATTCCAACAAGAGAACCAAAAGGAAGTTTTACCCAAATTTACAGGTAAAGAAATTTTATATACCTGAATTGGATGAGTACATCACGCTGAAGATATCAACCAGTGCGCTCAGAACCATTAATAAAAAAGGTATTTACCAGTATTTAAAAGAACTCGAAAAAGAGGGTACTAAAATATTAAAGTAATGGCAAAGAAATCAAAAGGCGGAAGACAACAGATTATTCTTGAGTGTACAGAGCACAAAGAAAGTGGAAAGCCAGGTACATCTCGTTATATTACCACCAAGAATAAGAAAAACACTCCTGATCGTATGGAGTTAATGAAATTTAATCCTATCCTTAGAAAACACACACTTCATAAAGAAATTAAGTAATGGCAAAGAAAGTAGTAGCTGGTCTTAAAAAGGCAACAACTCTTGTGAAAGTGATCAGACCAATTAAATCTGATAAAACAGGCAAGTATAAATTCCGCGAAGACATTATCGATAAAGAAAATGTCCAGAATTTATTAAAAGGATAATATTTATTCGGCCTAGCTTCATTTTAGATAGCTTAAAAAAAACATTTATTTTTAATTATATAAACTTAGGGATTCATTTCCCTGAGTTTTTTTGTTTATTAATAACCTGAGTTCAGGATAATGGAAAGTAGCTTTATTAATGCTCAGTATTTTTCTGCTACTTATTTCACAGCTTTGGTTTTTATTAAATATTCCTTGTTTTGGTCATTTATTCAGCAATGCCGTATGTTAATTTATTTTTTATAATTTCTCACTCTTTCGTTTATTAATTGCACTTAAACGCACTTCTGGTTATAATTTAACAATCAATATTATAGTTTTTTTCATATCTTGCAAGATGAAATAAATTTTGACACATGAAAAGATTATTTAGCCTGATTGCAGGATTTGTTATTG
>JABINZ010000206.1 GCA_018698135.1 Bacteroidota bacterium | reverse complement strand
TGCAACGAAAAGGGGTGCAGCCGTCTTCTCAATGACATGAGCAAAGTAAGATAATTATGATTATTATTTTTGGCATCGTTAATTTTCAAATAAAATAGTTCTACAAGCAATAATTAGTATTGAATTGCTCATTGGTCCTATATAATCACACAACAGAAACCTGACAAATTTAATAGCATAACAAAAAACCCCTCGATTTCTCGAAGGGTTTTCTGGTGGTCGGAGACGGAATCGAACCGCCGACACGAGGATTTTCAGTCCTCTGCGGTTATATTCATTTATAGACGGGGAGAAAAGAGAAAGTTATTACCGGTTACCGAATAATTGGTTGCCGAATTGGCATTTTCTTTCATTTTCGCATCATTTTCAATGTATTTCCGTAAGCTTGGAAAGTCGTCAATTCTTCTTTGCTCTGGATACTGTAAATAAATCTCTGTAGTAGTAATTTTACTATGTCCCATTTCTCTAGCGACTTGATGGATATTTCCAGATACTGTTACTCTCTTTATACCGTAAGTATGACGAAATGATTTCAAACTTATATTCTTGCCTTTGATGTCAAGACCCTTAACTACTTTTCTCATTATGGTTGCAAGTCGATGATAGGCTGTTTCATTTGGATCTACGCTCCCACTAAATTTATAATCATCTCTGAATTTATGCATTTCAAGTAATATTGATTTTGACTGATCTGAGAGTTTGATTTGTCTAATTTGCTTTGATTTAGATTTTTCTACTTCCACTATAAGCCAGTCACCAAATAATTCTCCGTCAAATGGCTCTCTTGGCCTGCATCCTGTATTTTCGTAGAATTTAAATGCTTTTTTGTAAAAATCATCCAACCAGTGAAGATTATAAATCTGATTGAGTTCGTTTTCATTCAAATAGCGGGGTAGTGGTTTCCCTTCATTGAGTTTATCGAAAGTTATTTCATTGTCTATGTATTCAACTTTTTTATGGAGCCAATTGAAAAAAGTTCGAATATGTCTCAGACTAATATTGATTCCTGTATCCTTGTATTTCCGTTCATTATTCATTGTCTCATTTTGCATAGATCGAATTAATCCACTCCTGCCGTCAATATCCTTACTCGACAATTTATTGATTGGTTTTGATTTACCAATATATTTCATCAACTGATTAAGGGATATTGCATCTCTTCTTATTGTGCTAGGCCTCACTTTGCCAATCCGATAATCAAGGTACTCATTTACCGTATCCTTTAGCACCAGAATTTTAATTGATGTACATCCTTTACTATCAGAATACCATGGGAAAGTAAAGTCTAAACCATCCTTGATATCTTTTTCAACTTTTTGAACTTGTTGATGCCTTATTCTAGCCTCAACTTTGCTTTTAGTATTAAGAGGAATGTTTTTGGGTTTTGACCATTTGACGCTTGTGATGATAGAATAGTAAAATTTACTACCATTCTTTTTTATGACTGTTTTAAGTTGTGCCATTGCTGACCTCCATCGTTTCGCTGTAGAAATGCCAAGACTTGCGACAACGATGGTTGTTAGAGCCCTCACGGGTGATCCAGTCTTGGCAATGTATGTGATATGGAAAAACCGCCATTTCGGTGCGGTCATTTCCGCCATCGTTTCGCGCCATAAAGTTAAATTGATTACTATAATTGTTACAAACCATTTGAATCATAATAATTAAGCAATTCTCCAGGGTTATCTTAAGCATCCTAAATAGCGCATAAAGACCAATATGATGTTTAGTAGTAGTAAAGTCATTGAGTAAAATTCGCCACAAAATCCCGACGCTAAAATATTGCGTATTAACATTGCGTAAAATTAAAATGTATCCAAGTTAGGATAGTTCGTTTCTGTTTTGGTTTGATGCCAACAATTTTTTTTACAAATCTTTCCTTATTGATAAGGTCATTAATAAAGATTCTTACTTTTTGCTCATTCCACTCCCCATTTCTCGTTTTCAAATTCAATCTTTCAGCTAATTTCCGATTTGATATCATTATTTGATTTCTATAAATTGGAATTTCTTCACCCCATTCCATTTTCATAACTTTGTCTTCATCGTTTAGATTTAGCAATAAGTAAATATAAATAGACAAATATTCCTTATCAGGTTTGATTAGATATTCTTGAAAAACATTATCCATCCTTAAATTGGCCCTGAAGTATTTTGTGCCGGTCAAATCAAAACCATTCCTATACTTCCAGTTAGATTCAAATAATTTTAAAAGTTCAGATAATTCAAGAGGTTGGGTATTCTGGCTATTTAAATCAATCAAAATTTTTAATGCGTCTTCTTTTCTATAACCTTCCATCATCAATTTTCTTGTAAGCATTGATCCGGTAGTGTTACGATTACCCCTTTTTACCCCACCATTCAGGATAATTGGGCTGTTTTGTGTGTTATCCAATCCAACTACTGACGAAACCATTTTATCTGAAAAATCATTAGCAGGCTCTTTAGTAATTTCATTTAAAGGGGTTTCCAGCCATAAAGTATTGAGTGTATCATTCAATTCTGTAACTTTATTTGCAAATGTCTCAAATCTTGGCGATTTTGCTAATATCTTAAAGTCATCATATATCTCAGAATACTTAATTGGAATTTTGAATAGGTTTGATTTTCTATTACGTGTATTTGATAGCCTATATAATTGATGACTTTTATACATTGACTCATCACAGTTCAATCCCAACAACTGAATAAACTTTTTTATCTTTAGATTAAACTCTTTTACTGGTAATGGATCAATGCCCACAATAGCGGAAGGAATCTCAATATGGAATCCCTTGCTACCGCTATAGTAGAAACTCAAACATTCAGTAGATACATCATAGTCATTTAAGATTTCAACCACCTCTTCAACCTTAGAAGGATCGAGATCATCAATGTCTATTGGTATGAAGTCACAACAAACTAATCCATCATATCCGCTTATTGTACCTTTATCTTTACAATGCTTTTTTAATCCCTCAGGATAAGTTGCCCAGGTTCTGCATCGATCGACATCCTCAGAATCGATTTCAATCTCATCCACCCTGACAACAATTCCTTTTCTACTGAAATCAGGATCAGCCAATTCAACAAATTTAAAATCAACTTTTACCAAGAAAATTCTTAATCGTTTTTACTGTTTCATCACTTGGTCTACAACCCATACGATATGGATATAATGCACATCTAATGACAGTACATAGTCTGACTTCTTTGTGCTGATTACAACTACAGTCCAGACACTTTTTGCGAATTGCTTTGATTGGTGTTTTGATGAACTTATCCATTTTTCAACCACTCATCCAATTCAGAGATTTTAAACAAGAGTTTTCCGGTAGTTTTGGAGGCTTTTAACTTCCCACTATAAACAGCTCTTCTAATTGTGCTAGTGCTCAATGAGGTGTACTCAATAGCCTTTTTTAATGTCATCCAGCGACAACTTTTATCTAACTTTAGTAGATTCTCAATACGTTTCAGTCTATTATCAAATTGAGGTAATTCAATCATTTGATCTCCTTGCAATATGTTTTTTCACAATATCTATTGCTTCTGGAGAGTATTTCCTCGGATATCCTTTACCAGTGGATTCTTCTGCTACAGGAAGACGATTGCAGTCGTTTAGATAATCAATTATATAACCCGGAGCACGGGTTACTAATCGTAGTTGGGTTTTGGTGTACGATTTCTTAACCATGAAATTTTCCTTTTTATATT
>JABINZ010000205.1 GCA_018698135.1 Bacteroidota bacterium | reverse complement strand
TGGAAAATGCCGAAGACTATTTATACAGCAGTGCAAGGGATTATGCAGGTTTGAGGGGATTGTTGGATATCGAATTTTTAACTTGAATAGTGTTAGAAAGACATAAGTGTTTCATTTTCATTGCTTCTAGCAAGTCGCCCTGCGGAAGACTTGCTAGTACGTAGTTCTTTAATCTCTTCGATAATATTACAATCCCAATAAAACCTCAGCAGGGTTTTTTCCATCGGAAAGCAAAAAAGCAGGATTCTCGAGCATCTCGATAACGCTAACTAAAAAGCTAACTGATTCTTTACCATCCACTATACGATGATCGTAACTAACAGCCAAATTCATCATGGGACGTAGTTCTATTTTGCCGTTAATGCCAACAGGTCTTTCCTGAATTTTGTGCATGCCCAATATGGCAACTTGAGGAGGATTGATAATAGGAGTGGACAGTAATGAGCCAAATACACCTCCATTGGTAATGGTAAAAGTGCCGCCTGTCATTTCATCCAAACTTAATTTTTTATTTCGTGCTTTTTCAGCCAAACTAAAAATGGACTGTTCCAATTGAGTTATACTTAATGTTTCTGCATTTCGAATAACAGGAACCATGAGCCCTTTTGGGGAACTTACAGCAATTCCGATATCCATATAATCATGGTAAACAATATTGTTGTTTTCAATACGGGCATTTATTTCGGGAAAATCAGCTAATGCAATGGATACAGCTTTGGCAAAAAAGCCCATGAAACCCAGTTTCAATCCATGTTTTTCCAGAAAATCTTTTCCATATTTTTTTCTTGCAGCAATAATCTCTGTCATGTCCACCTCGTTGAAGGTAGTGAGCATGGCACTTTCATTTTTGGATTTTACCAATCGTTCAGCCAATTTCTTGCGCAAGGGTGACATTTCCTGTGTGCGTTCTTCACGGCTGGCTTCTTTTTGAATTGTGTGATTTGCTGTGAAACTTTCGACATCAGACTTTGTTATGCGCAATAGTTTATGCTTGACTACTTCATTAATATCCAAATTATTTTTCTCTATCATTTCACCAGCTATGGGCGAAACACTAACTTTTAGATCAGCACTGTTCGCTGTTTCTACAACATCATCATTTTTTGCAATCTGCTTTGGTGGTTCTGTTTGAGGAATTGCTTCAACTTTTGCTTCTGCAACTTTTTTCTTTCCTTCTTTTGAAGTATCCACTGAACAAACCACATCACCAATAAGCACTTTAGCACCTTCTTCAACCAAAAGTTTGACTTCCCCGGCTTGCTCGGTGTTCAGCATAATGGTAGCCTTATCGGAATCAATTTCTGCAATTTCCTGATCTTTTTCTACATAGTCACCATCAGACACTAGCCAGCTGGAAAGGATTGCTTCTGATATGGATTCACCTATTTGTGGAATTTTTATTTCTACTGCCATGTGATTAAGATTTAGCCTTTAAAAGCAAATTTAATATAATGATTGGGTTTTGTAATTGCTGTGCTAATAAGAAAATGTTTCATCCATAATTTTTTGATGTCGAGTCCAATGATTTTTGGCTAAACCACCTGCCGGACTTCCACTTTCCATGCGGGCAACTACATGAAAATTAAATTCTGGTAACTTTCTACAGATGAAAGGCCAAGGCCCCATATTGATAGGCTCTTCCTGAACCCATAGCCATTTATTAACTGATTTGTATTTATTTTTTAAGTCGGCCAATTGAGTCTTTGCTATTGGATATAATTGTTCCATTCGAACGATAGCCGTATTTTTTGCTTTTCTTTTCTCCCTTTCATCTATTAGATCATAATAGATTTTACCTGAGCAAATAATTACTTTCTCAACTTTGTCAGGACTTGGGTTTTGCACATCTATTATTTCCTGAAATTTTCCATTCTGCAATTCATCTAATGATGAAACACATACTGGATGGCGCAATAAACTTTTAGGTGTAAAAATGATGAGTGGTTTACGGAATTCTCTTTTCTGTTGTCTTCGAATAATGTGAAAAAAGTTTGCCGGTGTACTGCAATTGGCTATTTGCATATTGTTGTTACCACATAAATTGAGGAAACGTTCAAGGCGGGCACTTGAATGTTCGGGCCCCTGACCTTCGTATCCGTGTGGTAATAATAGGACCAAACCATTCATAACTCTCCATTTTTCTTCAGCGCTGCTAATAAATTGATCAATAATTATTTGAGCACCATTGCCAAAGTCACCAAATTGAGCTTCCCAAATAGTGAGATAGTTCGGATTAACCATGGCATAACCATATTCATAACCCAATACAGCAAATTCGTTTAATGGTGAATTATAAATATCAAAACGAGCTTGCTGATCCGAAATATGATTCAAAGGGGTAAAAGTATCCATTGAATTTTCAACTCGAATGACTGCATGTCGATGTGAAAAAGTGCCCCTTTCAACATCCTGTCCACTAAACCTAATGGGAATTCCTTCATCAAGCAAAGATGCATAAGCTAAATGTTCACATATAGCCCAATCCAGTTTGCTTCCCTCTTCAATTAATTCTTTTCTGCGTGCCAATAAGCGTTCCGATTTGTTGAAAAACTTGACATCAGCAGGTAATGTTGTGATTTTGTTGCCAATTGATTTTAGTAGTGAAATATCAACTCCGGTCGGAGGCGATTCTTCAAAATCTTCCTGTTTGGCTTCACGTAATTCTTGCCAGGCTGTCTGAAAGATAGGGGTGATGTAAGAAAGTCCTTTTTTACGCGCTTCCATTAGTCGGTCAAGCAACATTTCCTCTAATTGCAATTTCATTTTTGCAAATTCATCTTCTGTAATTACTCCTTCCTGAATTAATTTTTTGGCATAAATTGACCTCGGATCAGGATGTTTTGAAATGGCTTTGTAGAGCAAAGGCTGGGTGAATCTAGGTTCATCACTTTCGTTGTGCCCATGCCTTCGATAACATAGCAAATCGATGTAAACATCATTTTTGAATTCCTGACGGTATTCCATGGCCATTTCTATGGTATGTATCAATGCTTCAGGATCATCTCCATTCACATGGAATACAGGGGAAAGAGTTGTTTTAGCAACATCAGTACAATAAGTACTCGATCGGCCATCCAAATAATCGGTTGTAAAACCTACTTGATTATTGATGACAATATGAATGGTTCCTCCTGTTCGATATCCTAATAATTTAGACATCTGAACTACTTCATATACAACACCCTGACCTGCTATTGCTGCATCGCCATGAATGAGGATAGGGGCAATATGCTGATGATTACCTTGGTATCTATGATCAATTTTAGCGCGAACGATTCCTTCTACTACAGGGTTTACAGCTTCCAGATGCGATGGATTAGGAGATAAACTCATATGAACAAGCTTTCCTTTTCGGGTGACAACATCTGCAGAATAGCCCAAATGATATTTAACATCTCCCAAGGCTAAATTATCTTCAAAATCTTTCCCTTCAAATTCAGAAAAAATATCTTGATAAGATTTGTTTAGAATGTTGGCTAATATATTCAAACGTCCACGGTGCGGCATTCCAACCACGAATTCTTTTATACCAGATTCCGCACCTTTTTCGATAATGGCATCCAAAGCTGGGATTAAAGATTCGGCTCCTTCCAGCGAAAATCTTTTTTGACCTAAGTATTTTTTTTGCAAAAACTGCTCAAAACCAACAGCTTGATTGAGTTTAAATAAAATATGTCGTTTTATGTGAGGGGCAAAATGAGGAATGTTTTTATTTTCCTCCACTTTGTTTTTAAGCCAATTAAGTTTTCTTGGATTTCGAATGTACATATATTCAGAACCAATACTCTGGCAATAGGCGGTCTCTAAATAATCAATTATTTCACTGAGCTTGGCTGGCCCAATTCCGATCTCATTTCCTGCTTTAAATGTTGTCTCAAGATCGTTATCCTCCAGATTAAAAGTTTTATAGGATAAATTCGGTTTATATTCTCTGCGTTTTCGTACTGGATTTGTTTTGGTAAAAAGATGTCCTCTAGTACGATAGGCATTGATTAGATTAATCACATTAAACTCTTTGGAAAAGAGCTCATTGGATTCTTCCGATTCGTGAAAAGTGGTTCTGGCAAATTCAAAGCCTTCAAAAAACTTTTTCCAGCTTTGCTCTACTGAATTCGGATCCTTCAGGTATTCTTGATACATCTCTTCAATCATGGATGAAGATGCATTCCCGAGGAAGGATAGGTTATTGCTCATAAAATAATTCCTTAATTGTCAATTTAGGATGCAAAAAACAGAAGACAAAGTTAAGAAGAATGATTTATTTTGATGTAGTCTAAATAAGAAATGAATTGCAAAATAATTAATTGATAGATATCAGTTTCTATCCAAATTGCCAGTTAAAATAAAAGTACTTAAGAATTAATGTAAAGATTATAAAAGGCTTATTTCATCTTGTAGACTTATCATGATTTCAGTTGCTTTGCCTGCCAGAAAAATGTCTGTAATCTGATCGGTATAATTTGATTTGATCGGATTAATTTCAATAATTTTTGCCTTGTTTCTTTTCGCATAATAGGGGATATTGCATGCAGGCATTACTTCACCCGTAGTGCCAATAATAAGCATAACTTCTGCCTTCATTCCTTCTGAAAATGATTGAGAACCTGTTGGTTCTGGAATAGCTTCACCATAAAAAACAAAATCTGGTTTTAATAACGAATGGCAGTCATCGCACAAAGGAATTTCCTGTTGTTCTACAATATCTTTCTTATAGCGCTTGGGGCAGTTTGTACAAACCAGTTCTCTTGAGTTGCCATGAAATTCCAAAACAGCCTGGCTACCTGCTTCAGTATGCAAATTGTCGATATTTTGAGTAATAACTCGATTGATAATTCCTTGTTTTTCCATTTCTGCAATGGCAATATGTGCTTTGTTTGGCTTAGCTTGCCCAAAAAAGTCGTAGAAAACTTCCTTGACTAATTTCCAAGACTCAATCGGGTAATTTAAAAACTGAGATATTTCTAAAAACGAAGGATCATACGTATTCCATAAACCATTTTCACCTCTAAAAGGAGGTATTCCACTTTCGACCGAAATGCCTGCTCCTGTAAATACAATTGTATAGTTTGAGTTCTTGAGAAGCAGCGCTGCTTCTTTGATCTTTTCCTTCATGATTTTATGAAATCAGTAAAAATTTAGCAAAAAATTGTCTGTTGCTTTGCATCGGTATTATTAATTAAAATGAAATCAACAGATTACAAATTGAAGCAAATATATATATTTTGACCTTTTGTTGTGGTCAATGGGAGTGGAGTAAAAAATAGATGAAATGAGATTGAAGAAAAGGCAGGAGGGGAATAAGCATCTGCTAGTATTGCAAATCAAGATTGGTTTGCATAAGCTTCATGTATTCAGGTTGATAATTTGAGATATTAATTGAAAACCAAGTTAATTGAATGACAATTGACTAGTTAAGACAAAATTGAATGACTTCTGAGTGTGAGAATTTTCCATTGGAAGAAACAAGATCAAATAACAATACTTCTTGTAAAAGAGATCTTTCAAAAGCTCTGTTTAATTTGCTTAGTGGAACTGGTTTTTTTTGTTTGTCGGACATCTGTAAAAGATTTTAGTTAGAAATTAAATATGGATAAACTGGTTTGCAATTTTTGATTAACAGTATTTTGTAGGCTGAATGTTAGGGGAGCATTATTTGGTCTTAATTCTAAATTTTTCACCATACTATTCGTTTTTGACGCTGAACTTTGACTTAGCATAGATTCATCTGCTTTTGGCTTAAAAATAGATAGGACGTCCATATTTCGTTCTTTATACTGACTGCCTATACTTAGCTTATTATTCTCTTCTGGAATTTGACCATCATAATAAACATCTGATTGACCGGTATTTGTTATCTCATTGCCATATACTAAACTTAATATAGCTTCTTGCTGAAGTAACTTTATTCCATTTTCGGGTATGTTAGAAATAATATTCCCTTTAATGATTGTTTTTTGTGATGTTGATATGGCAGAGAATTCGTTGATATTGCTAATGTAATTGCTTAATATTTGAACAGACTCAGCAGCATTGAATATCCCTTCAAATGCACTTTTCTCTACATGATTGTAGGAAACTTCTGAATTGGCAGCATTGGCTGAAATATAGACACCACAACTATTTGTGTTTACAATTACACAATTTCGCAGAATTACATTTGGTGCATTAATATAAATACTATTGATAGCCTGATCATCGTCCATTCCAAATTTGAAACCATCAATAACTACATTTGGTGCATTAATGACAATAGAATTAAAAGGCTCTAAAGAGTTTAATATGACACATTCTCCTCCTATTCTATTCAATGTAGATTTAGGAGAGATTCCAACCTGGCAACCCAATAATACAATACTTTTATTAATGATTAGTAAATCCTGATCATAAACACCTGCTGCAACTCGTATGGTATCTCCATCAAAAGCTGAGTTAATAGCTTGTTGAATAGAAGCTATCGTTTCACTTTGATCAGTACTAAATTCAAGATTGATGGCTTTATTACTAACATGGTATTCCTTGGAAAAGGAATTAGAAGCTGTCATCAAGAAAATGACAATCCCAAATGAAATCAAGTATATGTTTTTAATTTTATCCATCTTTCCAGAATTAACTATTTAACATTCATTGTTACTTGTTCGTTGTTGAATGATTTTGTAACAACTAATGCAAAGAATTTTTGTTTCTTATCTAATTGCCATCTGTAGTCAATAATTCCTCTCTGAATCCAGGTATTTTTACTTTCGCGCTCATAGTTCTTATTCAAATCTCGCTTGACTACTTTTAAGCTATTTAAGTCGTTATGTATCACGATAAATTTTGAACACTTTTCAGCATCATCCAGAAAAAATACTTTTCTGGTTTTTTGATCATTACTTGCGTACTTAATAATTTTCAAATTATCCAATACATCTATTTCAACTTCTCCAAAATCAAAGGATGTTTTTAATTGATGAATTACAATATCTTTACTCATGCCAATGTAATTCTGAGCTTGGGTTGCTAATGAGGATAGCATTAAAACGATGGCTAAACAGGTTATTCTTATCATTTTGTTGGTTTTTGTTGATTTATCTTATTAAAGTTAATTTGCCTTCCATGTACTTTGTTTCATTCGAAGCAAGTTTAACTGCAAGACGGTAAACATATATTCCTTGAGAACACAATTGGTTCCTGAAGCTTCCATTCCATCCTTCATTAAAGTCATTACTTTCGAATATTTTTTCGCCCCAGCGATTGAAAATTTGAAGCGTATAATCAAGATCTGAATAGCCATAACCAATAGGTTTGAACTCATCGTTTAAGCCATCACCATTTGGTGTAAATGCATTGGGCATATAAACTTGACTCATGGTGTCCACTAATATGGCATCTTCAATTATCAGAGAATCGATACAGCCATTTTTGCTTTTTGCAAATAACATTACATCATATGTTCCAGCCTCATAAAATATTTTCGAAGTATTTTCCAAAGAGTCATAGAACTGACCATCAATAAACCATGCATACTCAACTCCATTAACCGTCAGGTTAACCAAATCAACTTTAGCATTGGGTAGATAAGCTGTTTCAGGTGAAGCTTCAAAATAAACAGTTGGTTTAGGATGAACATCGATAATATTCATTTTGTATTCTGCATCAGAACCGCGTGTGTTCGTTGTAATTAAAGTAACTGAAAACTTACCCGGTTCTGTATAGGTATGAACAGGATGTTGATCATTGGATGTTGTTCCATCTCCGAAATACCATAGCCATCCGCTTGTCATCGTTGACGTATCTGTGAAAGAAACAGTCATAGGCATACAACCTTCCTTGGCATCGAATGTAAAACCTGCAATAGGATATGGTGGATCGATGATTATTTGTTTCCAGGTAGTATCTGAACAATAAGGTGTTGAAACGGCTAATGTTACAATATATACACCTGTATCTTTAAATGAATATTGTACTGTATTGGTGGTTTTAATAACACGGTCATTGCCAAATGCCCAGTTATGTAATAAGCCCGAAGGACTTGTGCTGGTAAAGTTGAAAGTTAACTCAGGATATTCTGAATAATACTTGTCAGCAATGAAGTTGGCAACAGGTACATCATGAACAATAACTGTTTTATTCAGCGTGAGGGTATCTGAGCAACCCAGATAGTTAGATACCCGAAGTTTTACAGAGTAGACACCTCCACTAAAGTAAATGTGCTCAGGATTTCTTTCTGATGATGTGTGTCCATCACCAAACTGCCAGTTCCAGAAAACTGCATTTTCTGATTCATCCTTAAACTTAGCTGTCACAGGAGCACATCCTTCAATGGCAAAATTGACTTTGGCTTTAGGTGAAGCATACACTTTAATTTCTTTAGTAAAACTGTGTTTGCATCCATGTTCTGAAAATACAGTCAGTTTCACTTTGTAAATTGTGTCGTTAACTCCAGTGATAAAAGCATGCGCAGGATTAAGCAAGGATGACGTGACCCCGTCACCAAAATTCCATTGGAAAGAGTCTGAAATGATTGATTGATTAGTAAAGTTGACTACTACGGGATCACATCCTTGCAATTTGTCAGCAGAAAAAGAAGCTACGGGAATTGGGTTCACTGTTACTCGCCTTGATGTAGTATCAAAACAATTGCGTGATGAAATGGCGAACAGAGTTACTGTGTAATCTAAATCTTGGAATAAATGGTTGGTAAAAGTGGTCGATGGATTCTCGCTTGTAGAAGTTTGACCGTTACCTAGATTCCAAAAGTAATCTGTTGCACCTGTGGTTTGATTCTGGAAGCTTACCTGTGTTGGGCTGCAACCGTGGTTTGATTGCATTGTAAAAGAGGCCACTGTTCTGCGATAAACCTTTACCGTATGAACTGCTGTGTCAATACATCCTATTCCATTTTGGGCAATTAGTCGGACGGTATATACACTATCTTGTAATGTACTACCGGGGAAGGTGTAATTTAGGTTGGTGTTGGTTGAAATTAGGCTGTTATCAACAGTCCAATGGAAAAGGCTTGAGTTGTGGCTGTTATTGTAGAAATTAACACTGAGTGGTGAGCATCCAGAATCAATACTGGTAATGATTCCTGCTGACTGTGTTGGGTGAACTAATATATTTTGAGTAAATGTGTCACCCGGACAACCATGAATTGATTCTCCATAGAGTTTCACATTATATAAATAAGCATTTGGGCTATTGTTATTGTAAGCATGACTTGGATGTTGCATTGTATCTGTGTGGCTATCTCCGAACATCCATAAACTCTTGCTTATATTTTTAGATTTATTTAGAAAGTTAACATTTACACCACTACAAGTTTCATTGGTTGACATGGCAAAAGAAACCTGAGGTTTGGTATGAACTAAAACATTTTTAGAAGTAGTATCGCTGCAACCTAAAGTATTAACAGCAACGAGTGTAATCAGGAAGTTTGTATCCTGTACATGAGATTGAATAAAGGAGATAGTGTCATTAATTTTTGTACTTACTTTTTGGTTTCCAAAATTCCAGGAGAAAGACATGCTGGCTAAATTCTGGTTATCATTTGGAGTGGAACTGTTTGTAAACACTACATTGTTACCACAATCTTTTGGGTTATTGAACGTAAAATCTGCTACTGGATCAGTAAAAATGGTTATTTCATTCTGGTAGCTATTCTGGCAACCAAATGCATTTATGGCTGAAAGTACAACATCATAAACAATGGTTCCACTAGCTAAATGAGCAAATGTTACATTGGTGTCTTTTGTGCTGGAAGTAATGCCATTGTCAAAATCCCAGGCAAAACTCATCTTGTTAATTCCTTCCTGATCGTGTGGATCTGTTGTGTTTACAAAAAAGACTTTCAGGTCGTTACAAGCAACTGAGTCTGAGATATAATAAGAAACCTCAGGTGAAGGGCTTACACTAATCTGATTTGAATAGTTAGCCACACAGCCATGTTCACTATAAGCATGAAGCATTACGTTAAACTGCTGTTTGGTGTTTTGTGTATTGATAAATGTATATGCTGGATCTTGAGCAACGCTTGAATCACCTGTGCCGAAAGTCCATTCAAAATTCATGATGCCAATACTTCCACCATTATTTGGATTTGATTGGTTACTGAATGAAACCTGAAGTGGTGAACATCCATTTACAGTACTTGCTGCAAATAATGCAATAGGATCTGGATATACTGTAATGTAAGCAGTATCAAATCCAACACAACCATGTTCTGAATAAGCTGTTAAAACAACTTGATAAACGGTATCCTGTGTTACTGATTTTTGGAAGCTGACGGTATTGTTTTTAGTGGAAGAGGTCGTTCCATTTCCAAAATCCCAGAAAAAGGTCATATCATCAATCGTAGTTGTATCACCAGGGTCAGATGTATTTGTAAAAGATACAGATAAAGGTCCGCAACCATTCAATTGATTGGTAGTGAAACTAACTTTTGGATCAGGATATACACGAATATTTGAAATAGTTGAGTCAGAACAACCGTGCTCGCTGAAACCAACAAGTTTAACCTGATACATAGTATCCTTGCTTTGAGAGGCTATAAATGATGAACTACTATTTTTTAAACTACTAGTTGATCCATTATTGAAATCCCAAAGGAAGTTCATAATGTCAATGCTGCCAGTATCTTTAGGAGAGGATAAATTTGTAAATGAAACACTTAATGGTCCACATCCATTTGTAATACTTGAACTAAACTGTATGGCAGGATTAGGATATACTGTTATTGACTGATAACTGGTGTCAATACAATTGTGTTCGTTGAATGCTATCAGCTGAATGCTATATGATGTATCCTGGTAGTTCGATTTGAAATAATTAATATTGGCATTCACCGAGTTTGAACTCATTCCATTTCCAAAACTCCAAAAGAAATTCATGATATTGATACTGCCTGTGTCGTTTGGAATGGATGTATTGGTGAAAGTAGCATTCAAAGGGCTACATCCATTTAATTTATTGATGCTGAAGGAGCTTACCGGATTTGGATATACCTGAACTGTTTTTGTTAAAACATCCAGACATGCATGTTCGCTCATAGCAGACAAACTAACAGTATAAAAACTATCCTTTGTTAATGATGCCTGATAAGAAGTATTTACGTTAACTGCTGTGCTGTTTTGTCCATTTCCTAAATCCCAGCTAAAGCTCATGTCATTAATTGTTCCTGTATCATTTGGGGTGGAATTGTTAACAAAAGAAATATTCAATGGAGCACATCCTGAATTGCTTGTCATGTAAAATTTAACATCTGGTTTTGGATAAACCCTAACATTCTTCGCAATTTGATTGTTACAACCTTTAGCGTTTGTAGCACTTAATAAAATTGTATAAATAGAATCCTGTGTTAAAGAAGATACAAACTGAACACTGGTGTCTTTAGTTGTTGAAGTGAGGCCATTTCCAAAATTCCAACTATAATTCAGTGTTGAATTTGCTACGGATGTATTTTGGTTTTCTACTGAAGGATTGGTGAAAGATACATTTAAAGGTCCACATCCATTTTCTTTGTCAAGAGTAAATCCAGCAATTGGAGAGGCATAAACGTGTATGGTATCTGTGATACTATCGATACAATTACTTGAAGAATAAGCAAAAAGTTTAACCAAATAAAGTGTATCGTTGTAGGCTGATGCCTGAAATGTATGCGTTGGATTTGTACTTGAACTGCTATTTCCATCGCCAAATTCCCAAAAATAGTTTAAACTATTAGCAGAGTTGTTTGAAAAAGAAACTGATAATGGACCACAACCCTGATTGCTATTTACACTAAAAGAAGGAACAGGATTATTTAAAGTAAAGTATGTTTTCTTTAAGGTATCAGCTGTACAACCAAATTGATTTTTAGCAATTAAAATAACTTCAATGGTATCGTTTGGTGTACTGAAAATTTGATTGGATAGACTGGAACTTGTAGATTTTAATATTCCATCTACAAACCACTCAAATGAGTCAGCATCTTGTGAATTATTTGTAAAAGAAATACTGAAAGGTACACAACTGCTGTAATCAGGACTACTGAAATCTGCATTCGGATTTGGATAAATATTTATTGTACTGCTATCACTACCATAACAACCATCATTATTATAGGCCGTTAGTTTAATTGAATAAGTACCATCATTTGAATATGCATGAGTAACTGCATTAGATGATTTTGTCAGATAAAGACTGCTCTGATCACCATAGTTCCAAATAAAGCTGTCGGCATTACTACAATTATTTGCCAAACTTATAGTTGAATTCTCACAATTGTTTTGACTTGATAAAGTAAAAGCAACCGTTGGATTTGCATAAACGGTGACATTATTAATAACTGTATCCTTACAGCCATATTCAGTTGTTATAACAAGCTGAACATCAAAGTTCCCTGATGTATTAAAGGTGTAACTTGAGTTTCTATTGGTATCATCAGCTACTCCATTGAGATCAAAATCCCAGGCGCAACCGCTTATTGCTTCATTGTTGTTTGTAACAGATAAATCAGTAAACTGAGTTTCCGTTCCCTGGCAAACCGGGCTAGCACTAAAACTAGCTTGAGGAGGAACTAAAATTTCAACCTGCTTGCTTAATGAATTTGAACATGCATTGTCACTGACTGCTGTGAGTGTTACATTGTAGTTGCCATAATTGGTATAAGAATGTGTACTGCTACTTCCAGTTCCATTTGCACCATCACCATAGTTCCAGACAAAGGAATCAGTGAGTGATGTGCTATTTTGTGCGGATCCAATAAATTGGATAGGTGTGAAATTACATAGTTGTGAGGAAGGGCTCATTGAAAAAGATACCGATGGGTTTTCCTGTACAAGAACTGTTTTTGTGATGCTCGCTGAACATCCAAACGAAGAAAGTATTGATAATTGTACCTGATAATTACCTGCACTAGCGTATGTATGAGCAGGGTTTTGAGCAGTGCTACTATCACCATCTCCAAATATCCATAAATAACTACTTATGGTTCCATTTCCAACATCAATTGATGAAAGGTCTTGGAATGTAGTTTGATTCCCCTGACATACAGAATCAAATGAAAATGCAGCAACTGGATTTTTATATACCGTAAATGATTGTTTGAATGAATCTATTCCACATGTATCACTAACGACCAGAATTACTTCATAAGTTCCGGGGGTACTAAATGTAGCAGCCGAAGGATTTAGCTGGCTGGATGATGAGCCATTTCCAAGATTCCAATAGTAGGAAGCATAAGGAGAAAGCTCCGAAGAAGTGTTTGTATAATTGACTGCATAAGGATTGCATCCATTTTGAATTTGTGTAAATGATGCAACAGGTGCTTTGTAAACATAAATGGTTTCATAAACTGTGGAGTAACCACAAACACCTGTTACGGTTAGGCTGGTTATAAATATACCGGTATCAGCAAAAGTATGGCTTGGGCTTTTTGATGTTGAATTTGTTCCATCACCAAAATTCCAAAAATAGCTAATACTATCGCCTACACTGGCATCTGTGAAACTTACCTGATAACTTTTACAGCCTAAATTTGAAGGAGAATAACTGAAAGCTGCTTGAATAGGACCATAAACATAAACTGTTTTACTGATGCTATCACTACATCCATATTGGGAAGTAATATGCAATTTGGCTGTATAAGAACCACTACTTGCATATTTAAAAGAAGGATTTTCAAGAGAGTTGTCAAATGTTCCATCTGAATCAAAATCCCACTGATAGGAGCTAATATTTCCTGCGTTTGATGTAGTCGATGTATTTGTGAAGTTTGTGAAATTACCTTCACAAACGGTATCTACACTATAATTAGCTACTGGTGGCAGGTAGATGTTTACTTGTTGATTAAGAATTGCATTACATGTATTTCCTGAAACAACAGTCAGTGTAACGCTATAGCTACCATATGTATTGTAAACATGTGATGTATTTTGAGAGAATGAAGAATTTCCATCTCCAAAGTTCCATATGAAAGAATCAATACTGCTACTGCTATTTGATGCTGTAGATGAAAAGTTCAAACTTGCTAGATTACAGGCATAATTATTCGGATTAACACTGAGTGTAATACTAGGATTTTCTTTAACTACAACTGTTTTGATAGTGGTATCGGAACAACCGAAAGATGAAATAACAACCAATTGCACTTGATAGCTACCAGCAGTTGCATACGTATGCTGAGGATTTTCTTGCGTACTGGAAGAATTGTCTCCAAAATTCCAGTTATGACTAACAATGCTACCACTAGCGGTATCCAATGAAGATAGATTGGAAAATGAGCTTAGGTTACCATTACAAACGGTATCAGCAATAAAATTTGCAATTGGATTTTTGTAAATAGTAAATGTTGTTTGAGCAGTATCAGACCCACAGGTGTCATTGGCAATCAAAACCACTGTATAAGTGCCTGCGCTTGCAAAAGTTTGACTATTGGGGTTTTTATTTGTTGAGCTGCTGCTATTACCTAAATCCCATACATAACTCACAAATGGAGAATAATCGGAGGTATTATTGACATAGCTAACCGTAAAGGGTTGACAGCCATTCGAAATTGTTGCTATTTCAGCAACTGGTTTTTTGTAAACATAAATTGTGTCATAAACAGTAGATGATCCACATAAGCCAGTTACTTCTAAACTGACAATATAAATACCTGTATCCGTATAAGTATGTATTGGGTTTTGCAGGGTTGATGTAGTTGCATCACCAAAATTCCATACATAAGTTAAGCTATCACCAACTGATGTATCGGTAAAAGTTACCATGTAATCAATACATCCAAGTTGACTGGGGCTATACATAAATCCAGCTTGAATAGGGCCATATACAATAATCTCCTCTGTAGCAGTGTCAATACCACATAAGTTACTATCTGTAAATGTGATGGTATATTTTCCTGGTGTGGTGTAAGTATGCGACTGGCCAATTCCGATAGAAGACCATCCGGTATTGGTTCCATCACCAAAATTCCAATAGAAAAACTTAGTACCACTATAGCAATTGTATTGGGTCAGGTTTTGTAATGTTACTGTAGTATTTGGATGACAGAAAATATTGTTATTT
>JABINZ010000204.1 GCA_018698135.1 Bacteroidota bacterium | reverse complement strand
TCAGCGTAAATTTCATGGGGTGGATTAAGTTGGGCTCCCTAGAAGCAAAAACAAATCCAGTTTGTCACATATGATAATAGAATCACTGTAATCATTTAAAATATTATAGGCTTTTATTTAAATTTGACCAATCCTAATTGATACAATTATACAAATAACATTCTATGTTCTACGGTTACTCAGCATATAGCAGCCAAAGCATTTTGTTTAAGATGCTACTCTTAATAGTTGTCGCTTTCATTTTTGAATTGTATGCCAATAGAGGACTAAAAAAGGTTTTTGAAAAACAAAAACATAATAAATGGTTAAAGCTATTTGTGAAATTCAATTGGATAATTCTCATCCTTTACACCATATCCTCATTATCCTACTTGACACTAACAAATCTTCCCTGCGATCATTCTATCAGAATGAAATACATCCTATGGCTAAATACAACATTTATACTGATATACGGATCAAAAGCAATATTCTGTTTCTTTATTCTTCTCCGTGATATCCTGCGTTTGATTAGAATAATTGTTGAAAAATTTACACATAAGCAAGTCACATCCATGGTCCTTATCAAGAAGTATTTCTTGAAATCAGGAATTATAATAAGCAGTATACTGTTTATGCTAATTGCCTATGGGATTCTAATTGGAAGACAGGATTATAAGGTTCAAAAAGTTGAAATACAGTTGGATAATCTTCCTGAAGCTTTTAATGATTATAAAATTGTACAAATATCAGATTTGCATATAGGCAGTTTTGGAAATCAAAACAAGTTTGATTATGCCATTGAGCTGATTAATGAATTAAACCCTGATATTGTTGTATTCACAGGCGACATGGTAAATCTGAAAGCTGAAGAAGCCTTAACATATGTGACTACGTTTAATAAAATACAAGCAAAAGATGGGAAATATGCTGTGTTGGGGAATCATGATTTTGGTGACTATAACGAATGCTATGGTCCAAGTCATCGGCTTGAAAACGTAAATCTTCTCATCGAATATCAGCGTGAAATGGGTTTCATCAATCTGCAAAACGAATCAATTTGCCTATTCAGAGGAAACGATTCTATTGCATTGCTTGGGGTGAAAAACTGGGCTGTTACTCCCTATCACAAGTATGGAGATATTGATATGGCTTTAGAGCACTGCAAAAATGTTCCAATAAAAATATTACTTTCTCATGATCCGCATCATTGGGAAATGGAAGTAAAAGATCAGTATGATATAGCCCTAACCTTATCGGGACACACACATGGTGCACAAATTGGAATTGATCTTCCCTTCTATCAGTGGTGTCCACTTGACTGGATGTATCCTTATTGGGGTGGTTTGTATGAGGTAAATCAAAAGTATTTATACATCAATCATGGCTTAGGTGTTATTGGTTTTCAGGGAAGAATTGGGATTCGTCCAGAAATCACATTAATAAGCTTAATAAGCAAGTAAAAGACATTTAAATATTATTCATCACAATAATACTTTCTGAAATTAGTCGTTAGGTATATTATTGATTCTATTTTGAGAAACAAGCTATTCATCTTAATTATTATTTCACTAAATGCAATTGCAGCATTTAGTCAGGATTTTGGTTGTTATGAAATCCCCTCAAAATCATCCTCTTCAACGTATGGTGATTTCACCTATGCAAGAGCTCCATCGTTTCGTTCTAATTTTGATTGGGATAATTTTGAGATAGCACAGCTTAAAGATGGCTATTATAAAGAGTATTATCAATTTCCTCCATGGGATTCGAATTGTGTTAAAATGGAAGGCTTCATAAAAAATGGTAAACGGGAAGGTAAGTGGCAATTATACTTTGACAACGAATACCTGACCGGAGACTTTAGAAATGATAAAAAAACCGGAAGCTGGACATACACCTTTATTACAGAAAACAATGATACGATTTGCTATGCAATTGATAGTTTTAGGAATGACAAGAAAAATGGAATACAAACTAATTATGATAGACACGGAGTTATAACTGAAACCTGCCATTACTTGAATGGTTTAAAGCATGGACAAGAAATTAAATATTATCATAATTTTAAAAATAGTGAATACTACATATCAAACATTAGCAACTATTATGATGGTATTTTAAATGGATCAAAAGTTAGCTTTTGGAATAATGATACCTTAGCTTATGAATTTTATATAAATGGACTTTTACATGGTCGTTGTTTTTATAAACAAGAAGGCTTCATGTCACTCGAAATAGAATACAAAGCTGGAATAGTTGACGGGAATTACAAAGATTATTACTATCCGGGAATATTGGCAAATCATATACTCTTTAAAAACGGTTTACCATATACAGTATATGCAGCAAATTCTAAAAATGGAGATTCTCTATTCGCAGGGACGCTGATAAATGGGAATGGATGTTTAGAATACTATTATGCTAATGGAAAATTAAGAAGCAGTTTCAATTATAATAACCAATTAATCTGTGGGCCAATTTTGCATTTATATAAAAATGGAGACACTGCTGAAATAGGCGTAATAAACTCAATATCAAGCTTAAAAACAAATGCGAGTAAGTATCGCCCCAACTATGACATTAATGTTTATGTGGCAAATCAGCTAAATTTTGGGACAGATACTAAAGTTAATGCTTTTTCTAACTCAGGAGTTCTCCTAATGGAATACCAATATATTGATTCCACAAATTATTGTACACATTGCATTTATGAAAAAAAATATTACAAAAGTGGCGAACTTTCAAATACATATTTCAGTTTTTCAGGATTAGCAATTGGACCATCAACAAAGTATTACAAAAGTGGAAAACCAAAAAGCAGCAGTTATGATAAAATTATACATTCTGACAGTTCAATTGAATCAGTTAAACATGGGCGTTTCAATTATTTCTATGAAAACGGAAACCTACAGGCAAGTATTTACTATCAAAATGGATTTGAAATCGATACTTCTTTTTTCTATAATGAGGATCGGGAATTAATCAGACGAAAAATAGTATACCAGGATGGTTCAGAAAAAAACATTTTTAATGGAGATACTGTTAATTGTAAAGATAGCCATGGTTGGAAACAAGGTAAATGGCTTTATATACCTTACGATAAAATCATGTGCAGGATAGATCCTTATCGCCTTGATTATTACACAGATAACTTTCTGCAGGAAGTTTGGCGGAATAATAAAAAATATGGATGGTTATTGGAAGAGAAATATGAATGGATAAATTCGTGTACAGCAAACTATTCAGGATATGCTTTTGGTAAGCTGTCAGAAACAGGCACATTCTGGTGTGATTATGAAAGGGTAGGAATCTGGTATCAATATCATGAAAAAACTGGACGTATAACAAGACAAATGGAGTATAGAGGAGATTATGTCAGAGGCTCACTAATCGAGTTTAAACGAAATGGTAAAATGAAAAGAAAATATCGAAAATAAAAAACTCGAAAAATCTAACAGGTGGCCTTGTTCCTGTTTGGTTGAAATATCAAATCAGCTTTTTGAAACTTGAAAAGCTGATTCAGTGTTCTTTCCAACAAAATATGCTATTTGATTTTTTCGACCTAACAGGTTTGAACCAACCAGTTAGGTTTGGAATTTCTCCAGTTTGTACTTTGAGCTATCTGCAAGTCTATTTTCAGCTCATGATAAGATTCAAATTCCAACCACATATGCAAACCTAACAGGTGGCCTCGCTCCTGTTTGGTTGAAATATCAAATCAGTTTTTTGAAACTTGAAAAGCAGATTCAGAGTTCTTTCCAACAAAATATGCTCATAAATTTATTCGACCTAACAGGTTTGAATCAACCTGTTAGGTCTGGAATTACTCTAGTGTATACTTTGAGCTATCTGCAAGTCTATTTTCAGCTCATGATATGATTCAAATTCCAACCACATATGCAAACCTAACAGGTGGCCGTGCTCCTGTTTGGTTGAAATGTCAAATCAGCTTTTTGAAACTTGAAAAGCTGATTCAGTGTTCTTTCCAACAAAATATGCTCATAGATTTTTTCGACCTAACAGGTTTGAATCAACCTGTTAGGTCTGGAATTACTCTAGTGTATACTTTGAGCTATCTGCAAGTTTTATATTCAACTCATGGAATGAAATAAATTCATTGAGTCCACCAAACCACTGAATCAAAAATTCGCTATTCACTATACCATTTTGATGAAGAATTTCATGATAACTTGAATATTTAAAGTTTCTAAAATCATTTGTAAGATGATGATGAACAGGATTACGATGGATATAACAAACCAACCATGAAAAATAATCATCCTTGTCAACTAAAATCCTCCTAAATGGAAGATTAAATAATTTACCGCTACGATCATGTGCTTTATTAAACGATTTTGCATAACTATTGAAAAAATTACTAAATGCATTTCTAATAATATCTTCTTCTTCAGAAGAGTCATCACTACTTTCATTAATTTTTACCAAAAGATGAAAATGGTTAGGAATCAAACAATAAGCATAAAGATCGCAGAATGGAAGTATAAATCGGGCTAACTTATTTTTGAAATAGTCATAATCACTATCCGAATTGAAAAGTACTTCATCACCAACAGATTTATTATAAACATGGTAAATATTACTTGGTTCAAGTTTTTCAAAGTAG
Source organism: Bacteroidota bacterium (assembly GCA_018698135.1). NCBI lineage: Bacteria > Pseudomonadati > Bacteroidota > Bacteroidota bacterium. The sequence continues at coordinate 6,150 of JABINZ010000204.1, read as the reverse complement.
TTTGTCATTTTTTTGTGCTTTATTTCAACCTAACAGGTTTGAATCAACCAGTTAGGTTTAGGTAATCAACTAAGCAGATAAAAACTTCACCAAACCCTTCTTTTCAATTATTTGCATTAGCTTTTCTGGCAAAGGAGGGATTTTAAATTCCTGATCATTAAGTTTAGCTATTCCATGTTCAAAATCAACACTGAGGCTATCTCCGGCTTTATAAGCATCTACTATTTCGCGATTGACAATAAGAAGTAAACCCTGATTGATTGCTGAGCGGTAGAAAATCCTATTCACTGATTTAACAATAACGGCCTTTACTCCTGCATATGCTAAGCCTACAGCAGGATGTTCCCGTGAACTTCCACAACCAAAATTATCACCTGCCAATATGATATCGCCAGCCGATACATTTTTCCTAAAGTTTTTATCAAATCCTTCAAATAAATGAGGCATGATTGCTTCACCATCTGAACTCAAAACATTGTAAGTCAAATTACCGGCAAACATCTGATCTGTATTCAAATTGTCAACATCGGTATAGTTCCAAATTCCGTCTAATCGTCTGTTTTCAGATTCATTAATTTCTACAGATGAAGATTGTTCCTTTTGATAGGGAAACTTATCTTGATGTGTTGTTCCTCTTGGATCTACAATTTTACCAGCAATTGCTGAAAGAGCAACTGTTGCTGGTGATGCCAAGTAAATCTCAGCATTTGGATTCCCCATTCTTCCCTTAAAATTGCGATTTGCTGTTGATATGATTCGGTAACCATCCGCAGGAATACCTTGTCCTGTGCCTAAACAGGGTCCGCAAGATGCACCTAAAATATTTGCACCTGCTTTGATAAATATTTGAATGATACCTTCCTCCATGGCTTGTAAATAAATTTCCTGAGAGGCAGGTGTTATTAATAGCTGAAAACCTCTACTAATAACATGACCTTTTAATATATCTGAAGCAATTCTTAAATCTTCAATTCGTCCATTTGTACAGGTCCCAATAAATCCTTGGTTGAGTTCTAGTCCTTCTACCTCCGAAACTGCTTTCACATTGTCAACATGATGTGGTGCAGCCACCAAAGGAAATATATCAGACAAATTAATCTCAATTTCTTTGGCATAAATTGCATTCTCATCGGCCCAAACACCTTTTATTTTGCATCCGTAAAAATTGGCAAGCATATCATCTGCTGGAAAAACAGCATTTTTCGCACCCATTTCAGATGCTAAATTTGCTAATGTCATGCGCTCCGATAAATCCAGAGTCTTAACTCCTTCCCCATGATATTCAATTGACATATAGTTGGCTCCGTCCGATCCGATCATACCTATAATCCATAACGAAACATCTTTTGCAAAAACACCGGGTTTTAGTTTTCCCGATAAAGTAATTTTAATTGACTCTGGAACAAGGAACCATGTTTCAGATGTTTTCCATATGCCAGCTGATTCAGTTCTATCGATACCTGCTGCCAATGCATTGAAAGCGCCTGCTGTACACGTATGACTATCACTACCAACAATAATCATTTCGGGTTTGGCATATTTACTCATGATTTGGTGACAAATACCTTTTCCAGCATCATGGAATTTTTCAATGCCTTGCTGCTTAACAATATCACGAATAAGTTGATAATCATTGGCCAGTTTAGCGTTTGTAGGAGGTGCATTGTGATCTAAAACAACTAACATCTGATTTGGATCTTTTACCTTATCACCGCCCATTTTAGCGAAAGTCTTGCTTATGCTGGCTGTATTGTCGTGTGTTAAAACCAAGTCGGGTTTTTTAAAAACAATGCTCCCTACAGGAGCACCTAATATCTTTTCTACAAAAGTTTGTCCCATGTTATTGATTCTTATCTAAAAGGTTTTGTGTATTATTCTTGAATTGAATGTCATATTAAGCTAGGTGAGTAATCTTAGATTTCTCACCACTATTGGATTGAAAATGACAAAAGAAGTGCTTTAATTCCCTAATTGTTCGTCTAATCTTTCTTTATCTCTGATTCGATTTTCAAGCAGGCTTATGTAGCTTTTTGCATCTTTCATATTGTAATTGTAAAAAGCTTTCTTCATCCACTCTACAGCCATATTAAACTCTCCTTGCATTTCGCAAGCTACTCCCATATTATAACAAGCTCTTCCACCAATTTTTTTCTCAGGATTATCCGTTAAAGGTTTCCATATGGCAATTGCCTCATCCCAATCATTCAGTTCGACATATTTTTTTGCTTTTTTAAATTGATCTTCCTTGCCTTTATAATATTTCCTTGAAGCATGAATCCATGTTGGAGAAATTCTTTTACCGAACATACTTCCAGCAAATACACCTGATTGATTGATTGCATTTCTTTTGCTTGGTAAATTATCGTCAGCTCTGGAAGGTGTTGTTCCTTTACCTGTAAATACTTTAGTATCCATGAAGGATTGTTCATCAATAATTCGTTTGTTCGTATTATCGTATATCCGCCATCCGGCATTCACATTAATGTTTAAGTCAGCATAATAGGTTGTAACATTTACTTCTTTGCTTTCCACCTTTTTCTTGCTCACTTTATTATACTTTCTAATGGAATTATCTGAATCAAAAGTCTCTAAAAGAACCAATGCATCCGCATCAACACTTTGGCACAATTCATTTACTGTATTCCAATCCAGTGGATAAGGAAACTCTCTAGTTCCTGTTCCTTTTAAATCGGTCCCAGACAAATAGGATGCAGAAAACCGCGGCCCCGAGTTTAAGTGATTGACCAATCCCAAACCACAATTTTCAGAGCCTTCTCGATCAGCATATATCGATTCTCCAGTGAGTAAACCTTCAATAATATTTTTGGCTTTATCTGATTTATCAGGCAAAGAACGGTTAGCAACAGCTACTTTCTGGATATGTTGAGGAATTGAAATATCTGCAGGAACCAAAACTTGTATTCCTATTGAGCTTGTTGCACAAGATGAAAACAGCCATGCTGTGCAAGCAATCAAAAATAAATTAAGGTGAACTTTTTTCATGTGTTTATTATTTCATGCTAAAATTATATCTTGTCAAGATCCTTTTTCAATTTATCAATCAAAGTCTTTTCTTCAGGAACTATTCCTTCAAATGAATCAGCAATTTTTTCGACAGACACCATACAAATTTCTTTCATTTTATCTGTTATGTTCTCCTTATTATCCGTGATAAATTTAATGAAAGAATCATAGGCTTCATCCATCTCTGCTTTACTATCCAACATTGTTTCAAACTCAAATTCAGTATAAAACGCATGGTTTGTACCAAATTCATCAGTTTGATCGTTCACTTTTAAAAGCACATTCCTAACTAACTTATGCAAGTCATGAACTTCTTCTAATTGTACTTTTCCATCTGCCTTGGCAATGGCAGAAAGTAATTTACCAAGTTCAACATAAAACTGTTTGTAATCGAATTCCATGATTTCAAATTAATTGTTAAAGAAGACCTCCATTTGTATAAATCTCTAATTGCACGTCAAAAAACTTATTAATTGGGCATGATAAATTTTTATCCAAGTTAGATAAAGTTCCATTAATATAATCGACTTTGAGCATATTTCCATTTTCTACTTCAATCGAATCGATATTTTTATAGGTTAATATCGGAAATGCTGCATTAATAGCATTGCGTTCGTAAATAGCCCCAAACGATTCAGCTATAATACATTGAATACCCAGAGACTTGAAACAATCAACAGCTTGTTGTCTTGAACTTCCTGCTCCAAAATTCTTGGTAGTAATGATAATATCACCCACTTTTGCTTTTGATGAAAAATCTTCATAGCCTCTGAGATTATCAAAAGTGTATTGTCCCATTTCATTGATATCTGTAATTGTCAGGTATCGATTATGAAAGATCATATCGGTATCAATATCATCTTGCTTTATATACCAAACACGACCCTGAACAACAGTTGGAGAATCAATTGAATCTTTTGGAATCTGCTTTTTCGCTTTGTTTTTGATTGAATCAGCAGTAAAAACAGCTGGTATTGCTGGAATATTGTTTGAAGTTGTGATATAACCGGCAATTGATGAAGCGGCAACTATTTCAGGAGAAGCTAAATAAACCAATCCTTTACCTTGCTTACCGGAAAAATTTCTATTACCTGTACTAATAGTTACTTCTTCAGGTCCATTCTGACCAACCTGCCCAGCTGCACAGCCAGCACAACCAGCATTAGAAACCAAAGCACCAGCATCTTTAAATATTTTAATTAATCCTTCATTTAAAGCCTCATTCCATATTTCATCGGTAGATGGAACAATTTTCAAAACTACACCTGGAGCGACTTTCTTCCCTTTCAAGATCTTTGCTGCGATTCTTAAATCTGCAATACGTCCATTTGTACAACTGCCAATAAATGCTGAGTCAATTTTCACATTTAATGCATTTTCGACCAAAATGTTATCATGTGGATGACCTGGACTGGCTAACATGGGTTTAAAATCAGAAATTTTCAGTGTCAATTCTTCCAGATAAGTAGCATCATTGTCGGCTTGAATTAATTCAAACCTTTTACCAGATCTTTTTTCAAGCTCGTCTAAGGTTTTAGGTGAAGGTGGAATTAAAACAATGATAGCACCCATTTCTGTGGCCATCGAAGAAATCGTAATTCTTTCATCCAGAGTCAAAGTTTCGATCGCTTCTCCATATAGTTCTACCGAAAAACCAAGGAGTTTGTTTGCTCCAAATACAGAAAGCATATTTAAAACAATATCTTTTGCAGAAACATCCACAGGACGTTCTCCCTCAAAATTAACTTTTACAGAATGTGGTACCTTAAACCAAGCTTTTCCTTTTGCCCAAACAGCTGCAATATCCTGATCTCCCATGCCCTGGCCAAATGCGCCTATAGCACCCATAATGTTTGCATGAGAATCGGTAGACACAAAAGTACTTCCCGGATAAACCAATCCTCTATCAATTGCCAAGTGCGTTCCTATTCCAGCATTGATATCATAAACCTGAATTTCATTATTTCTGGCAAATTGTCGACAATAATGTTGGTTTGCTGCATATTTTTGATCCGATCCTCCCGGATTACAATCGAACGTGAAAAATGTTTTGCTGGAATCATGAATAGATAAATTATTCGCTTCTAAATTTTTAACGACATTAGCTCCACCAAAATCTCTGGCTACTCGTGTGTCGATATAAATATCAACAATTTCACCAGGCTCTACCCTATTTTTATCAGTATGATTGCTGAGTATTTTTTCTATTAAGTTCATTTTTATCATTAATTATTTAAACTATGCTTGAAGTCTTTCTTTAAAAGGAAGAAATGACATAAAATCAGCATGATGTACAATATATGCTTCAGTGGATCTCTTTACATGATTTCCTTCCCCAGCATGAGCAGCAATTATGTGGCATACTTCAGCAGGAACACCACATCTTTCGGCAATTGAAACTCCTGAAAATGGATGACGTAAATATTTTCCATATAAACCCTGAAAAGATTTACCTTCTGCATCCAATTCATATTCTAAAAGCTTCCCCACATCAGCTAATATGGCACCTGCAATTAATACATCCATATTTACAGGAAGTGAATCTTTAAAAAACTCTTCAAATTTCAATGCACTTTCCTTAGCAATATGCACTACAGCTCTTTTATGATCCATAAAACTAACTTTCAAATCTGGGCCACAAAGCAAGGTAAATGGGATAGTTTTTAAATCTTCTGATGTTAGCACACTTTTGTCTAATGCCAGCTTCCAGGTATCTGCCGTTTGTTGTCTTAAAACTTCATCTTCTATCCACATCAATTCAGGCCACAATTCAAATACGTCATTCATCTTTTTCTATGTTTAAATATTTTCAATAATACAGATATTTTCACGAGTTATGCCCTGTAACTAAATGCTTTAGAGAATGTACAATAATTCTCAAAATTCAAGACACAAATCCGCTAATAATAAATTTTAAAATCGTTAAGATGTATTTCAATAAAGGGCTAAAAATAGTTTAAAATTTCAAACAATGATCTTTTTTTGTAAATAATTCAACAAAGTTTGAAGGTAACTAATCAGGGATATATGTAGCAAGGCAATTTAAGCCCTCAAGAACATTGTTTCTAGACTTGATGATTGTATCAATAATTGACCTGTTTATTGCGAAAGTCTGAGCACCATTTG
>JABINZ010000203.1 GCA_018698135.1 Bacteroidota bacterium | reverse complement strand
TTCTAAATATTATACTCCTGATCAAATGCCAAGACTACCAGATGATGAGAATTTGCCTTCTCATCTAAGAGGGAAATCTGTTGATATTGTCTTAAATCCCCATGGTGTTATTTCGCGTATGAATTTAGGACAACTTCTTGAGACCCAATATTCGCTCGCCATGTCAATGGGATTTCAAGCTCCAACAAATATAGGCACTGCATTTGAACAGTTAGACCATTCCAAACTAAGTAATTTCTTTGAATCAAAACCACCATTTGATAAATATGGCCGTATTGAAATGCAATTTGAAGATGGGAGTTTTACTAACTCTCCTGTGACAATTGGGTACGAGTATTTTACAGTACTCAAACATATCCCATCAAAAAAAGCACATGCTAGGCGCGGTAGAGATAATAGTGATAGGTATAATCAAATTACAGGTCAACCTGTAGGTGGGAAATCAAATAAAGGTGGTCAGCGAATAGGGGAAATGGAATTCTGGGCACTTGCAGGACATCAAGCTAATCATATTATTCATGAGATTTTGACACATAGATCAGACGTTGGAATTGATTCAGACAATTTATATGCACAAACTACACAAGCCATTCATGATCATTTATTTGCATTAGGTTTTAAGTTTGATAAATATGGGAAGGTGAGCGCTGTATCAGGTTCTGATATTCACAATATTTCCAAACCCATTGAAAATAACAAAACCCGTATTCCAGCTATCCAAGGGAGTTTTTGCTGCAAAAAATGTGATTATAAACTATTTGGTGGTGAAAATATTATCTCAGCTGCTGTTGCCCAAAGGTCTCCATTACCAATAATTGATATCAAATTTCTTTTAAAACATTTTGGTTACGAAATTAAACACATACCAGATATTGAATTTCAAAAACCAAAAGTTGGTGCAGGTAAAATAGTTAAAGAATTTAAAATTGAGACAAACAAAGGTGATCTACATTTTAGATTGGATCTAAAACGCAGCGGAGTTAAACTGTTTTTTAAAATCAATGGTGAAGAACTAATAGCAGATCGTCGAATAGGGGATGTATTTAATCTTTCGAAATTACCATCTCTGAGTATTCAGTGTAAAAAACATACATCTGAAATGCTCATCTGTAATGATGCTAAATACCTTGCATTACCAATCCCTGGGGGATTGTATGATGAGAAAATATTTGGTAACACTAGTATAATAGATCCAATTCTAGGTTGGGGATCATTTGTATTGCCTTTTGAATTACAGCACCCTATGTTTAAAAACAACATGCTTAAAGTCATCCCTATTCTCCCAATAAAATACAGGTCCACAAGTACATCTGTTTTTTTGGCAAGATGGGAGGAACATGAAATTACAAGCGCATATTCAAGGATTATTATCAATTGTCTAAAATATGGAAAAACTAATGATAGTGAAAAAAGGGATGAATTAAGAAAATCAACTAAAAATTGGGTTAAATCTTTATATAAAAAAATTAGAAATAGAACTTTTGGAAAAAAAGGAAAATCAAAATTCGGTTTATTAAGAAGGCATGGTTTAGGACGAAGAGTGGATTATTCGGGACGATTAGTCATTGTTCCAGGCCCGTCACTTGGTTGGGATGAGGTTAGTGTCCCTGTAAATGTTCTATCTGTATTATATGGTGATAAAATTTCAGAAACGGTTGAGGATGAAAGCCTTAAAAACTTCTTTTTGAATTTCAGAGATATCAACCATCATATTCATGATGAAGATGCGGCATTAGATGCTATTAATAATTTCTTAAGCAATTCAAATTCCAGAGTACTACTTAATCGCGCTCCATCGCTTCATAAATACAATATTCTATCCTTCAAACCCATACCGCACCAAATTAAGGATGGAATGGTGCTCAAGCTAAATCCAATTGTGTTTAAGGGATTTGGTGCAGATGCCGATGGCGATGAGATGTCGATACATGCATTAATGGATGAGGAAAGTATTGTTGAAGCCGTAAAGCTATCTCCAATACATAAATCAAATATACTCTCTTTAGCTTCTGGTGAACCAATTCTTGATTTCGATCAGGATTTTGTACTGGGTAATTTCCTATTAAATGAAGAAACGAAATCAGAAGGAATTTCCAGGGTAAAACAGCTAATCAAAAAAGAAAAAGATTATCATGAAATAATCCTGTCAGAAATGCGTGCATCATTTGATGAAGTGACAAGAGATGGCGTTTCCTTTAGCTTCTTAGAACTATTGAAATGCAAATTCTCTAAGAAAGAAATAGAAATTTTAATGTCTGCAAATTCAGATAATATTAATTCTGAATTAGAAGATGCAGTCAAAATTAAGCTTGAAGAAATTGTTTCAGATAAATCAAACCCAGGATACTATTTTGCGGCAATGGCTTTTAGCGGGGCTCGTGGTAAAAAACAAATAAGACAGGTGCTTGCCGCAAGAGGTTTGTTATCTCCTGGCCTTGTAGGTTTTGAAGCGGATGACAATCAGTTTAAAATTCCGGAGTCACTAGTTGATGGCATGACCCCAGAGAGTTCATATATATCCACATTTAATGCACGAAGCTCTATGATAGATAAGAATATTGGTACTTTCAAAGCTGGATACTTTATGAGAAAACTTGTTCTGGCTTTATGGCCCTGGAGAATTGAAAAAGGAAATTGTGGTTCAAGATCAAATAAGAATTGTGAATTTATACCTAAACGTAAACTTTGTTCAAGTTGTTACGAATCAAATGTACATGATAATTACCCAGCAGGCTTAATAGCTGCCCAATCAATTGGTGAGACCTGCACTCAGCTAACAATGTCAAGTTTCCACTCAGGTGAAAAAGGTATAACCCTATCTGATGTAGAATCAATTTTATCAGATGTACCAAATAATTTCTCAAAATTTTATAAAGACTTAAAAGAGATTTCAGCATTCGAATATATATCGGAGAAGCATTTTTATATTCTATGGCTTGCCATTATTGCATCCCCAAAATCAACTCTAAATAGTGCTATCAAATACGATCAGTCGCCACTTTCATTGGTGGCGGGGATTGACGGGCTTGGGATGATTTCAAAGTTTATACTGGAAAATAATGAAGGTGATAATTTTGATCATCCGATTAAAGAATTAATTCAAAGTGATTGGATAGGATAATAATATGGGTAAACGAAAAAGAATTCGAGAAACAATTCGTGCCCGGGGAACCACCCTTTCACTTGAGCAAAGTCGAAAACAATCCTTGAGCCTGTCCCTACATCAATTGCAAACTACTGTAAGTAAAGTTAACTACGATGAAATAGAGTATCTAAAAGAGTACGATATAGATTTTGATATAAATGATAGCGGAGAGAAAGTAAAGTCTGGATTGTCAACAGAAGGTACAATATCCTTTGAAGAGGTTGAATTTGACAAAGATACTAGATTATCAAGAATATTAAATTTTAAAGATAATTATATTATAACGGTTTATAAAGATAATAGTGGAATTTATAAATGCTACTTCGAGCCGCCTCATTGGATGGTAGCTAAAATAAAACCTGAACATAAACAAGTACTAAATGCAATCATAAGAATTATTCAAAGAATTGCTGACACATTTGAGTTTACACATCAATTGCTATTGGCTGATCCCAAAAATGAATTAGAAAAAATTATAGGAAAGCTAACACAAAAAGAATTTGTTGAATTACTAAACGGTAAGGATAAGATTTTGAACGATGGAGATTTAAGTCTTATTAAAAATAATGTATGGCTTGTATGGGATGATATGAGCCTACCACTTACTGCTTTGTTTGAAAAAAAGAATAAGGAATAGCATGGCTGAATTATTAGGGACTGTTCTTGATGATGTATTATTAATCCAAAATAATAATCTTACAATCAATAAAATTGGAAATAAGATTTTTGATAAACGATCACGAGCTATTAAACGACTTTTTAAGTTGTCTAAAGTCAGGCAAGATAAAGGACTCAATATATTAGAAAGAAGTATGCTACAAACTCTTAGTAATGTTATGGAGATCAAAGCAAATTCCAAATTCAATAGTGATAAAGAATTAATCCGAACAATTTATATTAAATACAAAGATGAAACCAGTAAAAGTATTGACTGTTTGCCAAATAGTAAGAAGAAGGAATTTTATAACGAATTCAAATCTGGATCAATTGAAAGTGGTAATTCATATTTAATTAATAAGGATGGAAAACTAAGTTCTCTCATCGAAGAGAATTTTGATAAGGTTATATTTACAGGCAGTTCAGTTGGACTTGGGATTGCAACAACTACCTTATTAAAAGTTCACTCAAAATCGAAAAATATACCAAAGGTGTTTGGTGGTATACCATTGCTTGGTATTCTAGGAATTCCATTATTGGGAATTGGCGGGGCACTAATTATAGCACTGAATAGTATTTACTCATCACACAAAGGTTATAGAAATTACAAAGGGAAAGGAGTTAAAGAAATTGCCTTGATTACTATGGCACTAGTTCTAAAACATCAGCAAATCGAACAAAATAGTAAAAAAGATAAATATCTGAAATACATTTCAAATTTACTTGCGGTGGGAGAACACTTAAAGAAAGATCTTGACCTTTTGAATAAGGGGGGAGAGATGAAATGACCAATGATAATGAACATAAAAAGAATATTGATCCTAGAGTCCTTGCATATCTTGCCTATGTTGAGAAATTGCAGTTGGCTGTTACTGAAAATCCAATTAGAGGTAATATTAGTCTCGAGGAATTTGAGAAGATAGATAAATTAATCAAGACCTCGATAATTGAGAAAGTGAATAGGGAAAAACTATTAGAAAAAAATAGTATACAAAAAGACGATCCGACCTTAAAAGATGATTCTGATCTAGCGTACAATAAAAAAACAAATCTATTATCTCTAAATGAAAAAGAATTCATGAAAGCTTTTTTTAAAAATCATGGGATATTATCGCGAAACAGGAAGATGTTGTATATATTCGAACGTATCGTACGATTCCGTAAAGGAATAGAAGTCATTATTACCGGAGAAACAGGAACTGGAAAAGAAGGCATTGCCAAAGCGTTCCACCGGCTTTCGAAAAGACCTGGAAAATTAAGAGTAGTAAATGCAGCAGAGATGACAGGAGATCTTTTTAAGGACAAGTTAATGGGACATGTAAAGGGTGCATTTGCAGGTGCCTATGAACCTAGAGCCGGAGAAATTGAGCTGGCACACAATGGTACTCTTTTTTTAGATGAAATTGGCGACATTGATCCTGAAATTCAAGAAGAGTTACTTAGAGTATTGCAGGAAAAAACTGTCCAAAGAGATGGAAGCCCTAAAATTTATAAAGTCAATTTTAGGTTGTTAAGTGCCACTAACAAGAATATATCTAACCAAATTAAATTGGGTAAAATGCGAAGTGATTTTGCAGCCAGAATTGCAAGTGGCGTCAGCATAGAGTTACCTCCAATTAAAGACCGATTGTCCGATGTTCCCCTATTAGCACATCATTTTTTTGTAAAAGAGTTATCAATTCTTCAAAAAGAGGATAATACAGAAAATGAACCAATGAAAGAGTATAAACCTGGGATTATGAAATCACAGGAGGATATTAAATTGGACAATTTATCGTTTGAAATCAAACCGGATGACTTTAATTTCCTCATGAAGAAGAATTGGTCTGAGTGGAATATTCGTGGTCTTGAAAAATATATCAGAAAAGTAGCTACGGCTGTTGATAGTTTATTTGGAGATATTAGCCAGCTAGATAAATTATCATTTTTTAAGCTTCTTGAAGATCCCGATGCAGATCTTGATGAATTTGCAAAACTATCAAAGTATAAATCAAATCAAAACTATAAGTTGTTCAAACTTCTTGCTGAAAATAAGTATAGAGATGATCCCACTTCAGAAAACTCTGATGATAAACGTGATGTTTTTATTAGAAAGATTAATACAGTAATCTTACAAATTGGACGAGACGTATCTTACCGGGAAAATTCAATATGTGATATAATAATTTCTCTTCTTGTTGAAAACCATATGATAAATAGATCAGATTTGGAAAGTTACATAAGAAATAAATTATCTCAATTAGTAAACGCAAATATTCTTACCATCGGTAAACTATACTTTAAGAAGGAAGCCCCTAATGCTATTAAAGAGTTAAAACAAATTCGTGTGGACTTAATTTCTAATTAAATTCTGCAAAAAGGATATATAGTTGCGGAAATTGTTTTAAATATTTAAATAAAATTCCGCAGAAAATGATATTTTCCACAACTCAATTTGTAGAGAATTATTGTTGTAATTAATATTGTAAAGAATTGATAACGCACATCGCGCGTTCGACAAATCCAACTTTTCGACCAAATACCATCCCTAAAATCCAGACGTAATTTTAATTCCCATATAATGTTTTTGCGAGTTCCATATACCCAATGAATAGTTAATACTTCCGCAATGCGGATTTTCTATCTATTCAAGAGGCGTGGGAATTTATCCTACCCAAATCAAATCATTACAACGTATCGATTCCAACATAGCTTTGATTCAGTAATTTGAACCATTGGTTGGAGCCCGAACTGATATCATTCGATAGCAGTCTGGTCGATACATTCTCCCTTAAATATTAATCATTAAGTTATAAAGTTCAACTGCAGTTCCATGCGACGAGGTAATGATTTGGCAAACTTTTAATTCATTAGGAAAACAATATGAATGAAAAGAAGACAAGTACCTATGATGGTACCAATAGACCGTCCTTACGGATGGTAGAAGTTATTACCACTTCCAAAATAGCTGAAACTCAGCTTAACAAGATCGAGCTAAGAGGTAAATATCTCATCGCTCGTCACACTGAGCTTTCCGAGAAAGCTAGTAAATCAAAAGATGCTAAAGATCTTCGAAGTTTCCGAAAAGAGGATGAATCGATCTTGGCAGAATTTGAGACGCTGAAGGGTGCTAAGATAGCAACTGCTGAACGTGTTGAAGTGCTCAAGGCATCAGAAGATGATGTTGAAAGTTACAAGTATGACACCATCACTTGGTAATAACGGACGGATAAACAAAAAAGGGCGGATTTATTTCCGTCCTTTTTTTTTACATAGGATTTTTTAAATGAAAGAAAAAGGTATAAGAAAAAAGGAGGCCGACATGGAAAAATTATTAAGATATCGAGATGCTGCAGAGCTGCTGAGTGCCTCCGAGAGGAGCATTCGACGGTGGGTAGTTGAAAAAGATATAAAAACAGTAAGAATTGGTAGGTGCATTAGAATTCCTGAATCAGAGATGAAGAAATTCATAGATGGGGAATGTAATGTACAAACCCAGATTAATAAATTCACATTAGAAGGAGGTTGATATGGCTTCTGTTAGAAAAATTCCAGGCAGATCAGTTGAGACATATGTAATCGACTTTCAAGATCCATTTACTGAGATAAGGAAACGAAAAATCTTCAAGGGATCTAAATCCAATGCCAAT
>JABINZ010000202.1 GCA_018698135.1 Bacteroidota bacterium | reverse complement strand
TTTACAACTGTTGCGAATGCAGCTCCAATGACAATACCTACAGCCATATCGACCATATTACCCTTTACTGCAAAGGCTTTAAACTCTTTTAGCATACCCATAGAATTAAATTTTAAAGGTTAGTTATTAAAAAATTCAACGTATTCAAATATACGAAAATGCAGATAAGTAGAATTGATAAATGTGAACTTTTTGGTGTATGAATTGAAAAATTGTATACAGATTTTATTGAATATCCGCTATTGTAGCTATGATGCAAAAAATGCCACAGATTTACAGATTTGTTTTCAAGAGGCTAGTGGAATTTCTGGGAATCTGTGGCCTAGATATGAAGGTAATTTCAATAAATATGTCTGTGGTATAATTAAGTAAATACGTGCGATTATTTAGCCAAAAGGCTATGAATAGAGGATCGAACAGCTATTTACGACATGAATTAATTTTAGAGCAAACCGTTTTCGATACAAGCTGATTAAGCTCCTAAAGCCTGAGATGGTCTAAGTATTATTCTGCCTAAAATCCATTCAGTGGCATGGTAACGGTAGGAATCAAAAGTAGAAAGCCAAGCACAGCTAAAATAATCATAAGAGGAGTTATCCAGCGCACCCATTTTTCATAGGGGATTTTCGCAACACTTAGCACACCTAGCAATACACCAGATGTAGGTGTAATCATATTTGTAAAACCATCACCAAATTGAAAAGCTACCACTGTTGCTTGTCTCGATAATCCTATTAAATCTGAAAACGGAGCCATAATGGGCATGGTCAAAGCCGCTTTAGCACTACCTGATGGAATTACTACATTGATTGCTGTTTGGATTACGTACATGATTCCAACAGTTGCCACATCACCCAAATTATTCATGGATCTTGAAAGCACATACAGAATGGAATCAATGACTTTTCCGTCTTCCAGAATAACGATTATTCCGCCTGCCAAACCAACAATAATGGCTGCTGAAAGAATATCTTTACAGCCTTCTAAAAATAATTTAACAATAGAACTTGCATTTTGCTGAAAGGCTAAGCCAGAAAATATGCCCAAGGCAAAAAACAAGGCAGCTATTTTCATGATATACCATGCATATCCCATCACTCCTAAAATCAGGAATAATATTGTAAATGAAAGCAGCGTAAGTATAAAAAAGTGAACGGATTTTCTCAGGCTCAAAAAGCCGGTAATGGCAAATAATAGTGTTAAAATAGGAATGAAAGGCCCGCTGAAAGAAGTACCTATTCCAGATTCTATATCACCTATGCTAACGGTGGTTGTTTGATACTGAAATGAAAACAAGACGAGTGATACTAATATAATTAAATAAGCGATCCAGGCAGATTTTGGTGTGTAATATGCGAGCTTTTCCGTTTGCTGTTTGCCATGATTTCGCCAATATTCATCTTCCTGATACATGATAGATGATTTTGGATTCTTCTTTATTTTATGGGCGTATCGCAGGACATAGGCAATCCCTATTATCGTAATAACCAGCCAACAAAACAAGCGATAATATATTCCGGAATATAGAGGCAGTTCAGCTATTCCCTGTGCAATTCCAATGGTAAATGGATTTAGAAAAGCACCGGCAAATCCCAAGCCCGCTGCCACAAATACCATACATACACCAACAATAGAGTCATAGCCCATTGTAATGGCAAGAGGAACTAAAATAATGATAAAGGCAATGGTTTCTTCACTCATGCCAAAAACAGCTCCAAACAAGCTAAACATAATCATTATGAGGGTGATAATAATGTTATTAACCCCAATTATCCTGATCAGTTTAACACGTTCAAGCTTGCTCGTAAAGCGAATAAAAGCGAATATCCCAACGTCAATAGCTTTGCTGAAATTCATAATCCAGAAAGCACCGCCTATCATCAAAATAAAAACGATTATGCCAGCCTGATTTTCAAAACCTTTGTAAAGAGCAGCAAATACTTGCCAACTTTGTGGCTGACTTTCAGTTCGTTGAAATTCGACAGTCGAAATTTCTTCATCCCCAACTAATTTTGTTGTTTCAACATATTCACCACCGGGAACAATCCATGTTAATACAGCTGCAATGAGTATGATATAGAAAACAATTGCATAGGTATGTGGAATTTTCTTCAGCATAATTCTGTTTTATGCCGCGAAGATAGTTTGCTAATTTTAATTGCTTTTCAAGCTGCTAAAAAATCTGCGTATTTATTCATTATTTAAGCTGGATGCATTGCATAAATTTTTCTTTTTTGCTGCACTACGGCCACAGTCCATACAGAAATACTGAGGATCTTTTATGATCTGCAAAAAAGTAGCGGTTTCTTTACGTTGAAAGTCTTTTTTTACCAGTTTGCAAAGTGTTGTTTTGTAAGGATCCTTCATAAATACTATACTATGTTGATGGCCAATCAATCAATTTTAGTTCCAAAAAATGCGAATTATTTAGGCAGTGTTAAAATCATATTTGTACGATATAACTAATTTGAATTGATTTATTTGAATGCTCATATAATAAAAGCTGTAAATGTTTATCATCATGGGCTTAGGTTATTACATTAATTGATTAAATTTTGGACTGTAAAAAAGTTAATTTAAAATCATGAAAATATTTTTTGCTCTTATTTTTTCGCTTTCAATACTATACTCAAATGCCCAGCTACAAATTCCATTGTCGTATTCCAATCTGAAAATTGATGGAACTGGGGTATTGCAATTTGAAAACAGTATCAATAAATTAAATGCTATTGTTGTCAAGCCTGAATATAGTTTGTCGAATATGATCGGAAATCCTCGTGGAGGTGTGAAAGGAATTGATTTCAACTTCAGAAATGAGCAGTTAAACGGAACACTTTATTTTGGGTTTATTCCGCTTGATGATGCCAAACACCAACTGCCTGTGTATTTTAAAGTTTCCTCACCGATTGTAAAGGGAGTAAGTACTATTAATATCAAAGATCAGCTTTCAGACAAATATGATATGATATCATGGAGCAAAAATCAAAAAGGATTATTGGGTTATCGTGTAGTAAATGAAAAAGGAAAAATTTTATATGATGGAAAAGTTGCTTTTAAAGGAATCGGCCCTTTTGAGGTGGCCAATACCATTATTGAAGGCCCTTTTGTCAATCAAGTAACGGATGAAAGTTGTGTTATTTCATTTGTTACAAATAAATCAACATTAGCAAATATCAAGTTGACCTATAAAATTGGATATGATGTCAAGACTAAAGAATACGCTAGTGCTAAATCAGGGCAGTTTCATGAAATAGAACTGGACAAATTACCTCCCGAAACTGAGTTCACCTATGAAATTACGTATGGGGGAGAACCCTTAAGTTATACATTTAAAACAGCTCCAAAAACGGGAAGCAGAAAGGCTTTTACTTTTGCATATGCGAGCGATTCGCGTTATGCTGCTGGTGGTGGTGAACGGAATATGTATGGTACAAATGCCTACATCATGAAAAAAATAATGGCATTGGCAACCTATGAAAATGCAGCTTTTATGCAATTTACCGGAGATATGGTTAACGGCTATTGTATTGATAAAAAAGAAATTGAATTACAATATGCGAATTGGAAACGATCAGTTGAAGCATTTGGTCATTATATGCCCATATACACAGGTATGGGCAATCATGAATGTGTGATGTGGCTTTTTGTGGATGCTACCGAAGGGAAAAAATATATGGTAGATAAATTCCCTTTTGAAAGCGAGTCGTCTGAAGCAATTTTTGCTAAAACATTTGTAAATTTTACCAATGGGCCACAAGGGGAGGATGGAAGCATTTATGATCCAAATCCACGTAGCACTGATTTTCCATCTTATCAGGAAAATGTTTACTATTACGTATATGATAATATAGCGATGATCGTTCTAAATTCGGACTATTGGTATGCTCCCAGTCTATATTATAATATCCTAACAAGCGGAAATTTGCATGGTTATATCATGGACAATCAGCTGAATTGGTTAAAACAAACCTTAAAGAAATTTGAATCCGATAAAAACATCGACCATATTTTCATTACGCAACATACGCCTGCCTTCCCCAATGGAGGACATGTAGAAGATGATATGTGGTATCAGGGAAATAATTTGCCAAGAGCTGTTGTAGGCGGTACTCCAGTAAAAAAGGGAATTATAGAAAGGCGAGATGAATATCTGAAATTGATTGTAAATGAAAGTCCCAAAGTTGCTGCCATTCTTACGGGTGATGAGCACAATTACAATAAACTGGAATTAGGTCCTGAAACAGAAATCTATCCCAATCGTTACGAAATGGAAAAAATAGTTTTGAATAGGACGATATTCCAAATAAATAATGGTGCTGCTGGAGCTCCTTACTATGCCCAGGAAGTGACTCCATGGACACCGCATGTTTCTAATTTTTCGACACAAAATGCTTTGGTGTTAATCGATGTGGAAGGAAGTAAGATAAATGTCAGGGTTTTGAATCCAGATACACTCGAAAAAATTGATGAATTCATATTGAGAGAATAATTTACATGGCATAAAACCTTTTCCTTCTTATTTTCGTCAGTGCTTAAAAGAAGCTTAACCATGAAAAGATCAGTTTTATTTATCCTCGTTTTATTTTGTTTTGTAAATCATTCATTTGCTAAAATTCATTTTATTGAAGTACGTACGCAAACTGAGTGGGAAGAAGTATTGGCTAGTGCTAAAGTAAAGGACAAAGTAATATTTACCGAAATTTATGCTGATGGGTGTGAGCCTTGTCAGGAATTGGATTCAAAAGCATTTTTGGATAATGATTTATACAACTATATCAATAGTGAGCTTATTGCTGTTAAATTCAGTTCTTTCAGCGATTTTGGATTGAAGTTCACAGAATTAAACGAAGTAAACACCATTCCAGTTCTTTATTTTATGGATCCTTCAGGACACATTATCAGCGAAGAAATAAAAGGCTACAGAACAGCTGGGAAAATATTACAAGCTGCAAAATACTATAACGAACAATACAGCAAGCTAATGAGCATGAAGGAAGACTTTTATAGTATTAATCGCAATCAAAATATTACCCTATCCTATGCATTCATGTTATTGCATCTGAAATATGTTGAAGAAGCAACAGTAATTTCAAATCAATATTTCAGAAATCTGGATATTTTTTCATACTCACCTGAGGAGTGGACACTGGTTAAGCAATATTTAAGTGATGTTAATAATCCAATTACTCAAAAGGTTATAGCTGAATCTGCTTCCTTTAAAGCAGCTAATGGGAAAGAAGAAGTGGATGCTTATTTAAGCGAATTGTTTAAGTATAATTATACATTAGCTATCCAAAATAAGGATAGGAAGCAATTGGAGAACACACTGCTGATGGTCGATAAAATAGATTTTACCAATATGGGATTTCAGCATCTTAGCTCAATTCAGATGGTCGAGTTTTTCAGAATCTCCTATTTTGAGAGAATTGGTGACTGGACCTCTTATGCACAGAAAGTTGTTGACTATGTTGCGAATAATCAGGTGATCGATACTGATATGAGAAGTTTTATTCAGAATTTTTATTTGTTTGTTGATGATGCAGATTTGATGTTAGTTGCCGATTCCTGGGCATACAATTTATGGAAGAAGGAGAAAGTTTTTGATAACTATATTATGTATAGTCTAACTCAGCATAAAACTGATAATAAACCGAAAGCATTTAAATTGCTAAAGAAAGCCGAGAAAAAAGCTGTTACTGAAAACGATCACAAAACAATTGCAAACGTAACACAGGCATACGGTTTGGAATTGATCCCATAATTTTCACTTTAGTTCAAATCTGCACAAAAGCTATTCATAAATTATCTCAAATACTGATTCCAGAACGATTGTTCCTGAAAGGCTTTCCAATATAAAAATGCACCAGCTAAGGCTAATGGCAAAAGGGCAATTGCATACCAAAAGGTTTGGGTTTTGACTGCAATAATGATAGGCAAACAGATCAGTGCTGCAGAAGCCAACAAATAGATAACACCCGCTATATACAAGAGTATTACACCTAAATAGTAAAATCGGCTATTTTGAAACGCCTCACATTCCTTTTGAAAGCTTTCGAAATCCATTTTAGCCATTTGCTCCGCTCGCTCCTGGTAATGGCGCATCTGCTCTTCAAAAGGATTCTTAATTGATGAGTTAAAGCAGACATTGTTTGTGCTATGAATCAAAAATTCGTAGGCTTCTGTTATCCGAATAAAATGGGAACTTGCTTCAGGAGATTTATTAATATCGGGATGAAATTCAAAAGCTTTCTTTCGATAGGCTTTCTTGATTATTCGCTCATCAGCCTGTGAGTTAATACCTAATAATTGATGGTATTCTGTCATTTTTCTTGCTTCAATCTCCAGATTATAACGCAAAAAATATGGATTTGGTATTGCTTATTTCTTCTTTTTGCTTTCGATGTATTTGTCGTATGACGTATTCAGGTCGGAAAGAATTTCTTTTGTTAAATCATATGATTTATCAGCATGGAGCAAAGAATTGTTGATTGAATTATTAGCCAAAATGTACGTAAAGTTCGATCGCTCATTATATCGGGCTACTGCATTGAAAACACTATCGTAAAGTCGTTTTGAAATTTGTTCTTGCTTCTCCATCAAGGCATTGCTTGCACTTGTTCTATAGCTTTCCAATTCCTCATTCTTTTTAGAGAATTCAGCTTCAGCTTGAGCTTCAGTCATTACACCTAATTTTACTTTGTAAATGTATTTCTGATATTCCTCTTCTAAAACTTTAAGTTTATCCATTACACGTTTCTCAGCAGCTACCTTATCATTTTGAATTTCGCTTATTTGATCGCTATAATAATCATAATTAGCCAGTATGGTGTCGGTATTTACAAAAGCAATTCGCAAAGTTGACTGTCCACTTGAGTCGAAAGCAACTGCTGTGTCAGATTCCGTTACTACACTCTTCTCTCCAGGTGTTTTACTGGTAAAATGAAGAATAAAAAGACTGATGATTGCTGCTGCAAAAGCAATGTTTAATGCGATGGATATTTTTTTCACCGGATGAAAATTTTAGAATGGTTAATAGGATTTTTCATTGATCAATCCAAAGGCAATAGAACTTCCTGTATCAGAAAAATTTCGTACTACTTTGAAACTATGATTTGGATAATAATAATTGAAAGATTTTACGCCAATTGAGGGTAAGTCGAGTGAAGTTTCTTTACTGGATGGATAACCCATGAAAGTTTTTACAATATGGGCATTTTTATTGATTACATCCAATGTTAATAAGGATCTGGAATCGCCAACCATGTATTTCATCATGCCCTCATATAATATAATTTCGTTTAACTGCATGCCATTATCATCCCAGATAAAATAAGCAAGAGCCAGGTTTTTTCCATTTCGTTTTTCTATATCAAACAGATAATAGCGGTTATCGTTAAAAGGATCAACACGGAAATAAATATTTGGCTTTAACGAAACGATTTCCAGCGCTTCGTTTATTGATTTATTAAAACTAATACCAAATACCAAAATCTCATTGGATTTAATGGTAGCATATTTTGTAATATCTGTTTTGGTAATTTCTTTATAGGTTCGCTTTTGATTACTGCCATCATCAGTAATTTCGAATGAAGCGAAAGCATTAGGACTTAAAAGGCAAAATAGGGATAATATGATTAAATGAACTTTTTTCATATTCTATTTAATTGGCCATTTCTGAGATGAATTTAATTCGCATAAGCTGTAATTCTTCCTGTGAGACTATCTCAGGACCAATTTCAACGAGTGCTTCTTCAATGGAATCGTTTTCAGCATTTCTGAAATAATCAAAAATCTCATCCTGAAAATCAAGATCAAGTATTTCATTTACATAATAGTTAATGTCAATACGTGTTCCTGAATACACTATATTTTCAATTTCTTCAATAACTTCTTCTAAATTTAAACCAATGGCTTTGGCAATATCATCCAGATCAATTTTTTTATCAATATTCTGAATAATAAAAACCTTGCTTTTTGATTTTTGTGCAACAGACTTAATAATCAGATCGCCAGGTCTGTCAATGTCATTCTCTTCAACATATTGGGCAATTAAGGCTAGGAATTTTTTACCGTAGCGAATTGCTTTGGTAGCTGAAACACCCACAATTTGACTTAATTCCTCATCAGTAATTGGATACTTTATGGACATTTCTTCCAAAGAAGGATCTTGAAAAACAACATAAGGAGGGACATTTAATTCTTTGGAGATAGATTTCCGAACATCTTTCAGTAAGGCAAACAATGTAGCATCATATCCTCCGCTACCCATTTTCACATCATCTTCATCATCAACTGCGGCTTCAAACTCATTGTCGAGAGCAACCATGATTTCGTAAGGTTGTGTAATGTATTGATTCCCTTTTTCTGTAACCGTATAGGTGCCAAGGGTTTCAATGTGCTGCTCAACCAGTTCCTCTACATCAGCTTTTCTTAGAATGGATTTCCAATAATTGTAAGTTTTGTCCTTGCCTATTCCAAATTCGTCTATTTTGTGATGTCCATAGGATGTAATTGCCTGATTAGCTTCGCCAACAATAATATTGACAATATGATCTAAAACAAATTCCCCATCCAGATCATTGATTAATTTCAAAATAGTTTGAACGAATGTACTGCTTTCAATTTTTTCTTTTGGATGGCGACAATTGCTACACATTTTGTTGTTTTCGCAATCATCTAACTCATATTTTTCTCCAAAATAATGTAACAATGCTTCTCTGCGGCAATTGGCATTTTCAGAAAAAGCAGCCATGTGTTTTAGCAGTTGATTTGCTTTTTCTCTTTCATAATATTGCTTGTCGCGATATAGTTTTTCAAGTTTCAACAAATCGTTGAAATTGTAATATAAGATACAATCTGATACCAGTCCATCTCTTCCTGCGCGTCCTGTTTCCTGATAATAACTTTCTACACTTTTTGGCACATTGTAGTGTATGACATATCGAACATCTGGTTTATCAATGCCCATTCCAAAAGCAATAGTAGCGCATATAACGTCTACATCTTCCATAAGAAATAAGTCCTGATTTCTATTTCTTAAAGAGCTCTCCATTCCTGCATGGTATTCAATGGCTTTAATGCCATTTATTCGTAAAGACTCTGCCAGTTCTTCTACCTTCTTTCTGGTCAAACAATAAATAATTCCAGATTTTCCTAAATTCCCTTTGATATAAGAAATTATATCCTTGACAGCGTGCTTATTTGAAGGTTTGGGTCGTACTTCGTAGTATAAGTTTGGCCGATCGAATGATGAAGTAAAGGAATTGGCATCTTCCATATCCAAATTCTTTAGGATATCGTCCTGAACTTTTGGTGTAGCTGATGCAGTTAGCGCAATAATTGGTAAAGGACCTATTTCATCAACAACAGCTTTTATTTTTCTGTATTCTGGTCGGAAATCATGTCCCCATTCTGAAATACAATGTGCTTCATCAATAGCGATAATAGAAACCTTAATTCTTTTTAGAAATTCAACCGTTCTTTCTTTATTGAAAGTTTCAGGAGCTACATAAAGCATCTTGGTGTTTCCTGAAAGAACATCTTCGCGCACAATTTCAACTTCTTTTTTTGTCAAGGAAGAATTTAAGAAATGCGCCAAACCTCTTTTTGCACCGAAAGTTCTGATCAGGTCAACCTGATTTTTCATTAAAGCAATCAAAGGAGAAATTATGATCGTTATTCCTTCGCTCATAACAGCAGGAAGCTGATAGCACAAACTCTTACCTCCACCTGTTGGCATAATAACAAAAGTGTTATTCCCCTCCATTATGCTAACAATTACTTTCTTCTGATTCCCTTTGAAAGAATCAAATCCAAAGAACTGTTTTAATTTATTCGATATTTGTTGATCTAATGTACTCACTTAGCAATTTAATTTCAATATTCACTCTGATTCTCTGAGAACTAATTTAGCGCTTTTTATTGGATGCTGAAAGAAAATATAATGCCAATTGTAATTAGTTGTGTATGAATGATTTAGTGGGGTAAGAATAATTGTACCCGGAGCCGGGGTCGAACCGGCACTCCATAAGGAACTGGTTTTTGAGACCAGCGCGTCTACCAATTCCGCCATCCGGGCAAGTTTATATCTGTTTATTTGTTTAGTCCGCTTATTCATTCCCTAAATTATTGGTAGTCAGGATCGAAATAAGACCAACTCTTTTCTTAGTAATCATGTAAAAGTTATCAAAACTAAGTAATTGTAACTTGCTACACTCAATTATTAAGCAGTGCAAAAGTATATTTTTTTGGATAAGAACAAACAAAAAAAATCTGCAATTTTTAATAAGGGTCCTAAAAAGTGGTTTCACCGATATCCTTCCTTGTATTTTATTAGTTAATTCGATAGTATTTCCTAATTAATTCTTTTGCTTCTGACATGGGAATACGTTCTGTTTTATAATAACAGGTAAGAAATGCATCCTTGTATCCTAACGACCTGATTTCCAGTTTGTAATTTGTTGCACTTGTGATTGTAAATTGTTGACCAATGGTGTATTTGTATAGCATGTCCGGTGGCCATTGTTCTTCGCTTATTTTCTGAGGATCAAGCTTTTCTGTAAAGATTTTATGATATTTCGTAATGTGGTTTTTATAAGCACCTATTTGCACTTTAAAATGAAGTTCATCAATCGAAGCGTTAAAAAGTTGACTTTCAGATAGTTCATTGGAAGAATTGGCTGTACTATTATCAGTTGTTGTAGATTTATTTTCCTTCTCAAACGCAATAATATCAACAGGCTCTTCTTTTCTTGTGACGATATCTGGTTCAGGCTCTTTATTTTGTTTTTCCAATTTATTGTCATCGGCATCCACAAAAAAGTCTTCCTTCTTTTCAATTTTCTTCTTCATTTTGGGTTCAATCATGTAAATGTCGTATACACCATTTCCACCTCTTCGTTTTGAAGAAAATAAGGCAACACCAGGTATTTGTGTTGTTGTGTAAAAAATATCATCTGTTTCTCCATTAATCGGTTGAGGCAAATGAGTTGGCTCTCCCCATAAATTGCTTGCTTCAAATTCCGAATAGTAGATGTCGAATCCGCCAACACCCAAATGTCCATTCGAACTGAAATAGAGTCTGGTTGAAGTGGAATCAATATGAGGTGTTATCTCATCGTATTTTGTATTTACGACCGGACCCAAAGATTTTGCCATGCTCCATCCGCCATTGTCTTGTAGGACTGAAAAATAGAGATCCTTGCCACCTGATCCTCCTTCTCGGTTACTGGAAAAGTACAGTATCTTTCCATCTCGGCTAATTGCTGGGTAGCCATCCCAGGATGCAGAGTTGACGCTTGAGGGAAGCTTCACAGGTTCTGCCCATTTGTCGTTTACTTTTTTGCAATAATAAATATCAGCATCGCTATTGATATCCTTGCTGTAGGTAAGGAATAGCATTTTTGTTTCATCACAATAAGAGGAAGATATATCTTCAAATTTGCTGTTAAATTCTGCCTTGATTTTGAGTGGACTACTGATTTCACCATCGGTATACTTAGCGACATAAATATCGTTATTCATGGCGTATATGTCTTTGTCATCAGCGGTTGGCCGGTTTGATGAAAGAATGAAAAGAGTGTTATTTTCAATTAAAATAGCACCGAAATCATTTAATGCCGAGTTTAATGTGCTTAGGCTTTTAACTTCAATTAAATCATTAAACCCTTTAGGTTTTCTTGAATTCATGGGTTCTGTTAGCTCAATGCCACACCACTCATTCCATTCTTTGACTTGCTCAAACTCTTTGATGTTAACTTTATATCGCTTTGAAATACTTAAATACTTGGAATAACTGTTTAGTGCTTTGCGGTAATCTCCGGTTCTCATTTCGCAATAACCTAATTTATAAAATAGATCTAAATGGCTTTTTTTAGGTGTTTTAATGGTCGTTGCCGCATTGGCGTAATACTCTGCCGCATCTTTATAGCGTGCCTCCAGAAAAGCTTTTTCTGCGCTTTTGAGTTCTTTCTTGTAAGTTTGGGCTGAAATTGGATTGCAAAATGCAATTAATAATGAAACACTAACTACTATTTTAATTATTCTATTTTTTGTCGACATACAGAATTGTATTTAGCTTATTTCTAAATAAATTTTTTGTTCACTCTTTAGCAAATATAGATTTACTGATAGTACTGGCTTTTCTTTCTTTTCCACAATGAAGAATCAGCGTGTGGATAATAAAGGTGCATGTTTCAACTATTAATTAATTTATCAGTCAGTTATTATTTTAGTTATTAATATTAATTTTGATATGAATTGCTTCAAAGCATTAATATTATTAATAGTTTGAGGAAATTCGCAAATCGAAATAGCCCTAATAAAATGAACATAGAACAAACATTATATTTTGCCATTATTGCCATCATTCTTTTTGGTTTTTTACTCGATCGATTACTAAGTTATTTGAACTCAAAAACATGGCAGCCAGAATTGCCAGATGATTTAACTGATTTCTACTCCAAAGAAGAGTATATCAAGGCTAAAAATTACAACCGTGAGAAAAGACGTTTTTCCATTTTATTGGATAGTCTTAATTTATTGATTCTGCTACTATTTTTTATTTTTGGCGGATTTGCCTGGTTACATAATTTGTTAAGCCCACATATTGCGAATCAGATTATTTTGCCTTTGGTTTATTTTGGCCTCATGTATTTGGCTACGGATGTATTTGGCATACCCTTCAGCTTGTACAATACATTTCGAATTGAAGAGAAATATGGCTTTAATAAAACAACGCCAAAAACCTTTATTCTCGACAAACTAAAATCCTATTTATTGGTCATCGTCTTAGGAGGTGGAATAGGCGCATTGCTAATTTGGTTGATCTTACTATTGAAAGAAGATTTTTGGATAGTAGCCTTTGTTGTAATGACCTCTATATCCTTGCTGTTCAATGTGTTTCTTAGTAATTTGTTTATTCGATTATTCAATAAATTGGAACCTTTGGAAGATGGCGATCTAAGAAATGTGATCATGGAATATGCAAAAAAAGTGGATTTTCCCCTGACTAATATTTTTGTGATAGATGGATCGAAAAGAAGCTCGAAAGCGAATGCCTATTTTATGGGTTTTGGTAAAAGGAAAAAGATTGTTTTGTACGACACTTTAATCGAAAAACATTCTATTGAGGAACTGTTGGCTGTTCTTGCTCATGAGGTAGGACATTACAAAAAGAAACATGTCATAAAAGGGCTCATCATTTCCTCTATTCAAAGTTTTATCATGTTTTTTGTTTTATCCCTTTTGTTGTTTCGAACAGAATTAACCAATGTATTTGGCATTGCAGGTAGCGACTACGTTTTGCATATTAATTTGATTGCATTAACCATACTTTTCGAACCCATTAATTTGATAACCGGTTTGTTTGGAAATCATCGATCACGAAAACACGAATACGAAGCAGATAAGTTTGCGGTAACTACTACAAACAACAAATTGTTGGGAGATGCATTAATGCGATTGTCTGTCGACCATTTATCCAATTTGAAGCCACATCCTGCTTTTGTTTTCTTTTATTATTCACATCCCAGCATGTTGCAGCGGTTGGCCGCCATTAAAAGTATTAAATTCGACAAATGAGAAAACTAATTGTAGTGATTATTTCTGTGGTATTTTTATTTGCTTCCTGCAAAAAAGATCCTCCCGAATGGCATCCTGAAATTTTATTGCCATTAATCAATTCCTCTTTGAGTATTAACGATATGGTTGCAGACTCCTTAATTGGTAAAGATGCCGACAGTTCACTCATATTGGTATATCGATATCTTTTTAATGGTGTGCATTTCGATGAAATTTTGAGAATTCCGGACACCACCCTCACAAAATCATTAACACTTAAAACGATAAATTTAGGAACCCGAGTAATTAAAACAAGCATTACTTTGGGGCAAATTGCCCGATCAAATGGGTCTCAAGGAGCGCTGATTCTTGCAGCACACGGATTGTCGATGCCAATACCTGCAATTGCCAACACAAGTGGTGGGGTAATGGATCTGGATGCAACCGATTTGTTCGAAACTATTGACATTAAAACGGGAAATTTAATAGCCGATATTTACAATGATATGCCTATTGAATTAAACAATGTTATTTTGGAACTCAGGAATAAAGTTTCAGGCTCGGTTATATTGAATGATACCATTGCAGTTATTTTGCCCAATCAAACTTTCCATAAAACATATCCACTCGATAATAAAACATTTGAAGGTCAACTGGAAGCTGAAGTTGTTAATATTAGTTCACCCGGCACTGGTGGCAATCCTGTAAAAATTGATACCAACGATGCAGTGGATTTGACGATTACAATTAAAGTGGATGAGGTAAGTGCAGCAACGGCAATTTTTCCAGCTCAAAATCTGGTCGATCAAACTGATGATGTGCAATATGTATTAAATGGACCTGAATTGAAATTTATGCAAGTTAAAACAGGCTTGTTTAAGTTTATTGTTTCATCTACCATGCAAGATTCAGCTTTTATGACGTATTCCATTCCGGGAGCAACTTACAAAGGTATTACGCCTTTATATCTTGAATGGACGATTCCTCCGGCACCAGTAGGAGATACCGTTTATTTGGAAAAAAGCTTGAAAGTGGATGATTATTGGTATGATTTAACAGGCAAGGGAGGAGCAAAATACAATTCGTTTGAGCAAGAGCTCATACTTCGAATCGACTCTACCGGCAAAATGATGCACCTATCTTTAAACGATAGCTTTTACATTTTTTACACCCTTTATGATGTGATACCGGAATATGTGAGTGGCTATTTGGGGCAAGACTCTTTTTATTATAAAGGATCGGTGCCCATTGATTTCTTTGATAGAATTCAAATAGACGAATTGAAAGTAAAGGATTTGAAAATCAAATTGTTTGTTGAGAATGGGGTAGGAGCTGATGCTGAATTGATTGTCAGTGATATAACAGCTACGAATACGAAAAAGGGAATTTCGAAAAGTTTGTCAGCTTCTAATTTGTCAAATGCCATGAACATTGGCCGAGCTTTGGATCATCCTTTTACACCTACATCAAGTACGCGTCAGTTGAGTAATTCAAATGCAAAAGAATTATTGGAACTACTACCAAATACGCTTCAATACGAAATAGATGTTCGCATTAATCCAAATGGTAATGCTGCAGGTTATACCGACTTTATTTACCACGACAGTAAAGTTGAGGCAGGACTAGAGTTTGAATTACCCTTGGTTTTTAGTTCAAAGGGTTTGCTGTTAAGAGATACAATGGATTTTGATTTAAGTTCACAAGAATTGGTCAAATCAATAGTTAGTGGTGAATTCAATTTGTATGTAGAAAATAAATTTCCATTAAGCGCCAATTTGCAGATTTACTTTGTTGATGAGGATTTTAATAAACTTGATTCCCTATTTGCCTTACCAGCAATAGTTGAAGCAGGAGTAACACAAGGTCCTCAGAAACGCGTTTATCAATTTACAGAAAACCTGTTGGAAGTTGCTGTGCCTGAACAAAAAATGCAGAATATGCGCGATGCACGCCATGTGCTTATTGAAGCTGTATTGAATAGCCGACCGGATGGCGAGTTGGTAAAAATTTATGAAGATTATCAGTTCAATGTTAAAGTTGTTGCTGATTTTGTATACGCGCCTAAGCTATAAATTATGAAGAAATACCTAATTAGCCTCTCTTTTGTCACTTTCCTGATCAGCTCCGTTTTTGGACAATTAGCAGGCGACCCCATGGCCGATATCATAATGAAAAACACAAATGGCTCTTCGACCTTTTCCATTGAGGGTTCTTTGTTTTCGTCACCTGCATTTAAGGCTAATCAATCGGGTTATTTTATTCCTCTACAGTATGCATCTGATGATGATTTTGAAGCGGTTTATGCAAAAATGAAAGAACAGGATTTGTTTGCACAAGAATACCAAGGTTCACTAATTTATTCCATGCCACTGGAATCAAATAGGGATGGAGAAAGCAATCTTACTTTTTATCTAAAAACTGTCGGAGGGCAACAAGCATATTTAAACAAAGATCTTTTTCAATTAATCGTTAAGGGGAATAAAGCTTTTGCCGGAAAAGAAGTTGTGCTTCATCCGTTTTCCTTTTCAACTTCGCTGTATCAAGAACTTGCTGTAAATTATTATAGCTATAAAACGATTGCTTCAAATAGAAAAATAGGATTGGGTTTTGGTTTGTCGCTTATCAATGGAGTGCAAATGACAGAAATTCAAATTGATCAAGGTCTTTTTTTTACTTCTCAGTTGGGTGATTCTGTTTTTGCAGCTGCAAAGGCAACTATTATTGGTTCAGATCCGGATGCTCATTCGTTGTTTTCAAACAACGGACTTGGTACTGCATTAAATGTCCAATTCTTTTATCAGTTTGAAAACAAAAACAAACTTTATGCTTCAATTCAAAATCTGGGTTTTATTTCCTGGAATAAAAAGAGCATGCACTATGATATTGATAAAGAGTTGTCTTTTACCGGTTTAGATGTTTTCGATCCAAACCAACTTCTACAAAATACTAGCTTGGAGCTTGACTCCCTTCTTTTAGCTGAAACAAATTCCGAAACCAAGTCTTTCACACAATACTTGTCTCCTGAAATCAGCTTCGCTTATCAGCTTCATGAAGTATTTAACAATGCGAGTATTTACACGGGTTTGGTGTATAAAATAAAACCCTATTATTTCCCTCGTGCTTTTGTTAACCTCAGGTATCAACTATCCGAATCTTTTTATTTTCAATCAGGATTTAATTTGGATCATTATGGAAATTTTGGTCTATCCGGAGAAATTGGGATTAGCATGGATGAAAAATTAGATTTCTGCCTTGGAAGCAATCATTTAGAAGGATTAGGTTTGTATGGTTATAACGGTCAGGGGCTTTATACAGGGTTGCAATTCAGCTTTTAATAAACCAAGTGAAAGCAATTTCAATTATTAACTTAACGTCAGTTCGGTTTATGCGTCCTTCCAAGATTTTCTATACAAACTTGAACTAAAGTGAAGAAAATATTTGGAACTTTAACAAAAAAATGTCTGAGATGACAGATAAAATTTCACTTTTAAGAAAGTTTAAGTGAAATTTTTCTGAAATGACGAATTCATTTTTTTGATTCTTTTATATCGAACTCGCGTTAACTTAGTCCAATAAACTCTTTGATATCATCAACATAAGTACGGTCATTGAAAAGTCTTGGTACTTTATTTTGACCGCCCAGTTTTCCTTTTCTTTTCATCCATTCGTAAAATGATCCTTGTTTCAGAACATAAATTACTGGCAGCCCAAGGGCTATGTCCTTGTATCGTTTGGCTTCGTAATCTGAATTTAATTCTTTGAGTGTGTTATCGAGCACATAGCGGAAATGATCCAGATCGATTGGTGGCTTTGAAAATTCAATCAGCCATTCATGTGCTCCTTTTGACGAATTAGTCAGGTAAATAGGAGCAGCTGTATAATCTGCAATTTCTGCATCACATTGCATGCAGGTTGTTGTAATTGCTTTTTCTGCATTTTCAAGTATTAGCTCTTCGCCAAAAGCATTGATAAAACTTCGGGTTCGACCTGTAAACTTAAAACGATAGGGAGATTTGGAGGTAAAACGAATGGTGTCGCCTATTAAATATCTCCATAATCCTGAATTGGTCGAAATTACCAAAGCATAGTTTGTATGTAGCTCAATTTCATCCAGGCCAATGCATTTCGGATTCTCTTCTTCAAGTTCATTGCTGGCAATGAATTCAAAGTACACACCATGATTGACCAAAAGCAATAACTCATTGGAATCTTTTTGATCCTGAAAACCAAAGAAACCTTCGGAGGCATTGTAGGTTTCAACATAGTTCATATCTGCTCTCGGGATAAGCTTTTTAAAACTGTGCAGATAGGGGCTGAAATTCACACCACCATGAACATATAACTCCAAATTTGGCCAAAGTTCAAGTATGTTGCTTTTGCCACTTATTTTGAGCAAATGATTGATCAGCACCAGTGTCCATGTCGGTACACCTGTGATGTGGGTAATATTCTTATGTATTACCTCCTGAGCCATTTGGTCTATTTTAATTTCCCAATCAGCTATAACAGCTGTTTTTACACTAGGTTGTTGCCAAAGCTTGGCCCAATATGGAAGGTTTTGCGTTAAAATAGCAGACAGATCTCCTACACAGGATTTCTTGTTGAACTGATTGATTTCATGGCTGCCACCTAGCATCAGACCATTGCCAAAATAAACTTGTGTTTCCGGGCTATTATGAACAATGGTAGCAATCAAATCACGTCCGGCTTTGTAGTGGCAATCGGAAATAGACTCATCCGAAACGGGAATGAATTTGCTTTTATCGTTTGTTGTGCCTGATGATTTGGCAAACCAGCGTATAATGCCTGGCCATAATATATCTTCTTTGCCTGCTAAAACAAGTTCGATATAGGGTTTAAGCGCGGTATAATCTCTAACAGGAATGTGCTTTCGAAATGTATCTATTGACGATATTTTTTCAAATTGATGATCAATTCCGAATTTTGTAAATGCACTCTTATGGACTAAATTGAGTGCAATTTCTTCTTGTTTACGAATAGGTTGTTCGATTGATTTTCTGAAATCATCATATCGTTTGGCCAGTTGAGAATTCAAGGTATATGAAAAAAGTTTTTTCAAAATAAATGTATAAACTGAGCGATGTTAAAATGGAGAAAAATCAATAATCAAAATTATATTTTTTAAACTGATTAAGCAACATGAATAGTTAATTCAATTCGAAACTAAACATGAAATGAGCTTGTTTAACCATTTCTAATATGATTATCTGCATGCAAAGAATAAACGAAAATTGAAGTCAAGTGATCCTTAATAAAATGTATGTTAGTTATTTAGATCAAATTCAAATATAGCAAATTATTGATCCTGAATTTTAGTTTTTATGATGTTGATTTTTTTTAAATTGAACATTGATGGCAAGCCTGAAAATAGAGAGATGAAAGACTCTTTCCAACACCCTCGAAATAGCTGAAAACAGTGTGTTTTTAATGCATAAATTAATGCTATGTTTATTTTGCAATATTTATTAATTTGGTTTATATTTGCGTTTGCTTGGATTGATATGATTTTAATCAAGCATTAACAAGTTTAAAAATTGTATAACAATTTAAATTCAGTATCATGATAAAACATTTTACACGATTGTTTTCTTTAATGTTAGGAACTGCTCTTTTTTTAGTCAGTTTCTCCTCATTTGGACAATTAAGTGGTAACTACACCATTGGTGGTGGTGGAGCCAATTACGCTACAATTTTAGCTGCCGTTGCTGACCTTTCTTCTAGTGGAGTTAGTGGGCCTGTTAACTTTACAGTTAATCCGGGTACCTATAATGGTCGTATTGTACTTAACTCTGTTTCTGGAGCAAGTGCAACCAACCGAATAACATTTGATGGTGGTGACAAAGCAACTACCTCAATTACCTATACGGGAAGTAGTACCAGTGACCGTGCAAATATTGTATTTTCAGGCGCTGAGTATATCACTTTCAAGAATTTTCATATTGAAAATTTTGGCTCAAATGCCAATGCAATGGGTTTGTTTTTTACTCAGGATGCTCAATACAATAGAGTTGAGGATTGTGATATTATCATTCCAACGCTAACCAATGGTTATACAAGTATTGCGGTTTTAATTTCAAATTCTGAAAGTAGTTATTCGAGTAGTGGAACTAATGCTAGTTTCAATGTTATTAAGAATAATATAATTAGTGGAGGTTATTATTGTATATACTGGAGAGGTAATACAAATTCAAATCCAAATTGTTGGAATAACCATCTTATTGGAAATACTGTAAGTAATTATTATTACTATGGCATGTATTCCTATTACATGGGTGGTAGCCGCATAGAAGGAAACGTTTTTAACCATGCTATTGGAACTACAAACGGATATTGTATCATGGATTACTATGGTATAGGAGATACAATTGAAAGCAATATTCTTCATGCAGGCTATATTGGTTTATATGTTTACTATCAAAACTATTATGATGCTAGTAATTCGTATCATTCACTAGTACAAAATAACATGATTAGTGATTTTACCTATACAGCTCAAATGGGTATTTATGGCTATCGTGCCGAACGTGTTGAGTTTTATCATAACAGTGTCTGGATTAATCCGGGTAATAACTCTTATTCCTATACATGTTTGTATCTGTATTATGCTGATTATCCAAAAGTTAAAAATAATTTATTTGTAAATACCGGTAATGGAAGGTGTTTAACCTGTATTAATACAACATTAAACAGTGGTGATATTGATTACAATACCTATTATTCTTCTAACAGTTCATTTGTAAATTGGAATAATACAGAACACAGCAATCTTGCATCTTTAAAAGCTGCTGATGCAAACCATAATCAGAATTGTAATTCAAGTGCTCCTCACTTCTCTGATTTTAGCAACTTGCATTATTCTACAGGAACAGTTCCAATATTTACACCATATATGTCAGCCGTTCCTCTCGATGTAGATTATGATACGAGAACAACCTCCTCTACAATGATGGGAGCTGATGAACATGAATTCCCTGCTTATGATCTGGATTTAATTTCTATTTTGGCACCGATTGTACCAGCACCCGGAAATAATACAATCTCATTTTCTTTTGTAAATGCGGGTGCTAATGATCTTTCAGCACAAAACCTAACATTTCAATATTCTATAAATGGAGGAAGCTGGGTTAGTGAAACCTATGCCATGGCTGCATATCCAAAATTTACACAGCCACGTACCTATACGTTTAATACAGCTTGGTATATTCCTGCTGCAGGTACATATGATCTGTGCGTGAGAGTTTCTCCTCAAATTACAAATGACCCCGATGCCAGTGATGAGATTTGTTACTCAGCTTGTACTGGTTTCAAAGGTAATTATACAATTGATGCCGCTGGTGGTGGTAATTTCACCAATTTCAATGATGCAATTTCAGGGATGGCTAACTGTGGCGTTTCAGGTCCAGTTCATTTTACTGTAAAATCAGGAACATATGCCCCATTTGAAGTGCCAGAAATCAAAGGTGCTTCTGCTATAAATTCAATTACCTTCGAAGGTGTTGGTAAAGATAAAGTTACTGTTTACCATCCCGGTGCTGTTGGTAGTACTGATGATCAAGCTTGTATTTATATGGGTGGTGGCGATTATGTTACTATTTCTAATATGACATTGGAAAATGCCGGTGTTAACTATGCAAGAGGTATTCATCTGTATAATTCATCCAACTACAATAGGTTTGAAAATATTGATATCTTTATCAGCAAAACAGGAACAAATAGCTACCTGATACCTATCAACGGATCAAACTCAAAAACATCTTATTCAACACAAGGAGACTGGGGACACAATAACCTGTTCACAAACATCTTTACCGAAGGTGGATATTGGAGTTTTGTAGTTTATGGTGGAGCTGACAATACATTTGATCATTGTGATTTTACAGAAGCTTATTATTATGGATCCTACTCCTATTATGCAGCATCACAAAATATTCAGTATTGTAATTACTATAATTATAGGACAAATATTAATAGTTATGGTTGTATGAATTATTTTGGTACATCAGATACGATTATTAGCAATACTATTCGTGGTGCAGGTCGTTATGGAATGTATGTTTATTATTCAAACTATTATGCTCAAAATGAGTATTCATTAGTAGCTAATAATAGTATTTGCGGTTTCCAGAATGTCGATTATAATACCGGTTTTTATATTTATCGAAATTACAATAACAATTTTGTAAACAATGTTGCTCAGGTTGATGGTAAATATGCCAACTCCTATTCTTATTCAGCAATTTATGCCGGATATTGTTATTACTGTAATTTTTATAATAACGTATTTATAAGTACCAATAATAATTATGTAGCCACATTCTATTATCCATACTATAGCAATTGCGATTATAACGATTATATTCATACAGGAACAGCTACTAATTATTTCTATTATCCAAATACGAACAAAACATGGACATCCTTTATGGCTGATCAAAACAATACAAATTATTTTGGTGCACATGATCAGAATTCATATTATCAGGTTAATCCACAATTTGTAGGTAATTGTAATCATCATCTGGTTAAAGGTAGCTTAGGTTTACAAGGTATCTTGGTTCCGGGTAATGATTTCGATATTGATGGTGATCCTCGTTGTAAGCTAACATCTTTTGTTGGTGTTGACGAACCAGCATGGAAAACCACTGCCAACGATTTTGTTGCTGATGATACCATGTGTCTTTATACACCACTTGTATTTTATAATACAGGTATAGAAGAAGATCCACATAATACAGCTTGGTATTTAAATGGTGATTTTAAAACCAACGACTGGAATTATGTAGAAACATTCAATCAGGTTGGCTGGGATACAGTATCCTTAATTCAGGAAACTTGTTCAGGTGCCGATAGTATTGGTAAAGCAATTTATATTGAAAGTCCAACTGTTGTTCCTTCAGTAGAATTCATGGCTTCTAAAAACGTTTTAGAAGTTGGAGAGCCTATTGTTCTTCAGGATTTAACAAAGAATTGTCCAACAGCATGGATGTGGGAAATTTCTCCTGCTACACAGTATAATCCTGCTACTGGAAATGTTGAACCAACTTACAGATTTATAAATGGAAGTACAGATTCATCGAGAAATCCAGAAATTGTTTTCGATCAGAATGGTTCATTTGATATTTGTTTAACCGCAAGTAATGCAGTTGGAACCAGTGCGAAAGATTGTAAAAATGCTTATTTGAATGTGAAGTTTAGTGCTGCCATGTGTGGCCAGTTCAACGAGGCAACTCAATTATATGGTAGTTTATACGATGATGGAGGAAATGGTAATTACAGTCCTTACACCTCTTGTAACTATCTTATTCGCCCTTGTGGTGATAATGTTGAATTAACCATTGCTGAAATGAATTTGGCAACTGGATCATTCTTGAGAATTTACGATGGTGCTTCAAACAGAGGTTATCCTATGTGGGATCCTGCTTATGGACCAGAAGGAATTACAGGAGATATGAGTCATGTTTTATTTGACACCGTATTAATGTCCACCAGAAGTGGAATGGTATACGTTGAATTTGACGCAGGTGTTTCAGCATCTACCGGATTCAAGTTGGAGTGGGCAAGTATTGGCGCAGGAAGTTATACTGCACCAGTAGCTAGTTTCATGTCAGAAGACACCGCTTGTATTGTTCTTCCAATGTATTATGAGAACACATCTTATGCTGACACAGCTTATAGTAAGTTTACTTGGGACTATGATGGAAATGGTGCTATTGATGCAACCAGTATTCATGGTGAATTTAACACACAATTCCCGGGTATTGCTGCTACCTATAAAACAACACTTACGGTAGATAATTGTGGTGGCGTTGATACATTTGTTAAAGAAATTGTATTGATCAATCCTCAGGCAGCTCCAGTTGGTGATTTCTCTGCTGATGTTAAATATCCGGTTTCAAACCAGGATGTTGTTACGTTTTCAGCGAATACATTCCGCTTGTCGTGTGTAAATGAATTTGAGTGGATAATTACACCAAATACATTCTATTTCGAGAATGGAACCAGTATGTATAGTGAGCATCCTGAAGTTGTATTCCAGGATACAACATGTTACGATGTGACATTGGTAATAGGCAATAGTAACTCTCCATATTCAACTACCTTAAATAAAGTTTGCTACATTCATCCGAAGAAATATTGTATTCCAGGTGTTTTAACCTTACATCAGGATATGGGTATTAATCGTTTCGCTTGTGGTGATATTGATAATTCATCTGCTTCAGGTATGGAAGGTTATAATAACTATACCAATAGTTATTCAACTACCTTGATTGTGGGACAAGTTTACACGGTTACTGTTGAAAGAAATACCAACTTCAATAAAGTTTCAAATGCTGTTTGGGTTGACTTCAATAATAATGGTGATTTCACCGATCCAGGTGATTTAGTAGCTTCTATTCAGAGTTCAAGTGCAAAATCATGGTCAGCCACCTTTGTGGTGCCAACGAATGCCGAAATAGGTGCATCCGTTATGCGTGTAAGCACCAATTATGCTTCATTCGCTGCTGAGCCTTGTGGTCCTAATCAGTTTGGAGAAATTGAAGACTATCGTGTATTTATTTCTCCTGATAATGTTGCTCCAGCCATTGCCATAATTGGAAATAATCCAACTTATGTTGAGCAAGGATATGTATATGTAGATTCAGGTGCAGTTGCAACTGATAACATCATGGGTATTATTAATACTTATGTACATAATGGAGTTCCTTTATTCGGTACGTCAAGTAATGTGAATACAGCAGTACTTGGTCAATATTATGTAACATATTCTGCATGCGATACAATTTGGAATTGCCAGGAAGTAAAAAGAAAAGTTATTGTAACTCCTGACGTTTCTGCTCCTGTAATTACACTTTATGGAGGAGATCCTATTTCTGTGAGTGTGAATAAAGTGTTTGTTGATACATTCTATTCTGCATGGGATGATGCTGAAGGTAATCTTACTTCACAGGTCATGATCAGTGGTAACTTGGATGTATATCAAATTGGTACTTATTCAAGAACATATTATGTGGAAGACAGCAAAGGAAATTCTGATACGAAAATGAGAACCATGATCGTTGAAGATAATGCTGCTCCGGATGTTGTTATGAATGGAGATAACCCAATGTTTGTTGAGATTTCTACATCATTTACAGATCCTGGTGTTACTTATTCCGATAATTACTGGCCACTTAACAAGGTGTCATTAGGTACAACCGGATTGGTTGACATTAACAAAGCGGGTACTTATAAAATAGATTATCAGGTAACTGATTATTCAAACAATTCTCAGACTGTTAGTAGAACGGTTATTGTTTGGGATAGCACAGCTCCAATGATTACTGCTTTAGGTGGTGATGTTATTGAGTTGGAAGTACACGAAATGTTTGTAGATCCAGGGCTGGATATTTCAGATAACAGTCTTTCAGGATTCGTGGTAACACGTTGGGGATCTTTCCTAACGACATTCCCAAATGAAACACCTAATCAACTTGGTAATTACATTATTTTCTACAAGGTGACAGATGCTTCAGGTAATGTTAGTGATATTTTAGGTCGTGTAATCAAAGTTGTTGATTCACATGCACCAGAATTAGCACTTAAAGGTTCACCTTATAAGATTATTGAGAAGTGGGATGCTTTAGGAATTTACAACGAAGAAGGTTACACTTTAAAAGATGCTTACTATGATAATTCAGTGATCACAGTGACTACTGATGACAATGTAGACTTGAATTTCGAAGGTTTATATCATGTTTGCTATCAGGCAAAAGATCCTTCAGGTAATATGACTCCACAGATTTGTCGTTTGGTTAGAGTGATCTATCAGAACACTTCAATTGATGATAATACAGAAACAAAGGTTGCTGTTTATCCAAATCCAACAAACGGTCGTTTTGTTGTTGAGCTGGAAGTTGCCAATGGTTCCAATGTGAGTGTGAGTATCCTGAACTTACTCGGTGAGGAAGTAAAGGTTGTTAGCAGAAATGCTACGGCTCAAGATCAGTATGAAATTGATCTGTCTGACTTTGCCAATGGTGTGTATCTTGTGAAAGTTCAAACCGGAGACAATAGCATTCTTAAGCGTATTGTTCTTAGTAAATAATAGCTTTTAGCTTTTAATTATAAATCCTCCCTGAATTGTCGGGGAGGATTTTTTTTTGTTTATCATTTTGGGCAAATTTGTTATTATCATTGAATTGAAGATGTTTTTGCCTGTTTATTTTCCTTCAATTTACATCGATTGAAATATTTTGTTTTATAATTGGTATTTGTAGGCAATTCGACTACTCTTTTTCCCCTATTCAGATTACCAATATTCCTATTGCATGAATGTAATAATTTTCATATATTTGCTTATGAAGGGTGAGTTGTGCCCAATAGGTATTTATTTCGTTCGAAAAATTAATAATTAAAATTATGATTAGAAAATTACACACTTTCGGATTATTAGTGGCTTTGGTATTGTCAGCTTTTGCTGTAGAGGCTCAAGTTGGAACACCTCAATACACAAATGGATATTCTGGTACTGCAACCAATGTGTTTCCATTTAGAACCACTTCCTCTAATAGAACGCAGTGGTGCTATGCAGCAGGTGAGTTCAGTGGGGCATATCCGGGTTTTATAAGTGCTATCTATGTTCAAACAATGGCTACAGGCTCATCAACATATACCAACTTTACGGTAAAATTAGGTGAAATGCCTGCTTCGTTTACAACATTTCCGAATGGTACTTATTTAACATCAAATATGACTACACATTTGTCTTCATCTTCCTATTCAATGCCAAGCCATGTTAACGGAAATTGGTACAAAATACCTTTGCAGTCGCCCTATATGTATGATCCTTCAAAAACATTGATTATTGAAATTAGCAATACAGCTTACTCAAATGGATTTGGAACAAGACATGATAATGGTACAGGTGGTACAAAACGTATTTATGGTAATGTTGCTAATTCTTCAGGTACTGCTGGAACTTCTTACGGTTTAATGGGTATTGATATTATGCCAGCCTCCGGTTTTGACTTAAAAATGGATGAAATAGTTTCTCCGGTAGTTTTAGGTATTGGGAATAATACGGTCGAAGTAAAAGTGCGAAATGCCAGGGTAGATACTATATTTAGTTTTAGCTTGGGTTATCAATTAGATAATAATACACCTATTATTGTAACTGGTTTAACTCCTTCTACTCCAATATTAACTGGTGAAACCTATAGTTATACATTTTCAACTCCTATAAATATTGCCAATGCTGGTACATATACGCTGAAGGCGTGGTGTTATAATCCAAATAATAAGGGAGTTGATGATATTCCCACGGATGATACCATTACGATTACAACTTGTACAGGTATGAGTGGTACGTATACATTGGGAGGAGCTGGTGCGGCTTATCCTACTTTTGCATCTGCAGCACAGGCATTAACTACATGTGGTGTTGCTGGTCCAGTTACATTCCAGATTAATCCCGGTACATATACAGAAAAGGTATCGATTGGTTCTATTATAGGTGCTAGTTCTACCAATACAATTACATTTGAAGGAACTGGAACTGCATCAACAGAACTTACTTACAATGGATCCAGTACAGCTGATTGGACAACTCTATTGTTAAACGGTGCTGATTATTGCACTTTTAAAAACATGACCATCAGTAACTATGGCGCAACTTATGCCAATGCTGTTTTATTGT
The DNA here is from genome assembly GCA_018698135.1 of Bacteroidota bacterium. Taxonomy (NCBI): domain Bacteria; kingdom Pseudomonadati; phylum Bacteroidota; species Bacteroidota bacterium. Next base: position 3,993 of record JABINZ010000202.1, on the reverse strand, counting down.
CGGCTGGAGCTGATTATAATAATTTTGATAGTTGTAATATTCATGTAACCTCAGGAACAGGAAGTTATATGTGTCCGGTAAATATTTCAGGATCCACAACAACTTACACCTCTGGTAATTCAGGCAACTACAATATGTTTACAAATAATGACATTAAAGGTGGTTATTATTGTGTTCGTGCCTATGGAGGAGGTTCTACTGCTATAGTTGTTGGAAATGAATTCATTAATAATGATATCTACGATTATTATTACTATGGCATGTATATGTATTATTGTGGAGATCAGGTTATTGCCTATAACCGGATTTCAGCCAGGAGAACAGGATCCTATACAGCCAATGCCTATGGTATTATGAATTATTATGGCCGTGGTGATATTATTAATGGTAATATTATCAAGGCAAATGGCTATTATGGTATTTATAGTTACCGCCAGAATTATTACTACCAGAGCGGATATCAATCCTATGTATGTAATAATATGGTGTCAGATTTCATCAATACGTCTTATCAGGTAGGTCTTTATGCCTATTATAATTACAATACAAATATTGTAAACAATTCTTTCTGGGCGAATGGTAGCTATGGAAGCAGTTATACGTATGCAGCATTATATGCCTATTATCCTTACTATTGCGATATTTCAAATAATATTTGTATTACAACGAATGGAAATCTGGCATTTTCATTAATGTATCCTCAAAGTACAACATCTGATAACAACCTGTTTAATTATACAGGAAGTACTGGATACCGATTCTGTTATTCAGGAACTTACTATTACAATTTTGCCACATTCCAGGCCAATAGTTCGTATGGAGCACATGATCAAAACTCACTCGATCAAGCCGATCCACAGTTAAAATCGATGAGTGATCTTCACCTTTTACCAGGAGCAGAAGGTTATATTGGAAAATTAGTTAGTTATCCTGATACAGATGTTGATGGCGATCCCAGATGTTTGTTACAGAGTTGGATAGGAGCTGATGAACCTTATCATACACCACAAAGTGTTGATTTCATTGCTGCTGATACAATTTGTTTGATTACTCCTGTTACATTTTACAACACAGGAATTGAAAGCGAGCCTCATTACAATGAGTGGTATTTGAATGATAATTTTGAAACAAATGATTTCAATTTCACCCATTCGTTTACAACCTCAGGAATTGATACGGTTGAATTTAGAATGCTGACTTGTAGTTCCAACGATACAATTATAAAATATGTGTACGTTGAAGCACCAACCGCAGCACCTGTTAGTGAGTTTATGGCCGAAAAGAATATTGTTGAGATCGATGAAATTATCGAGTTAATCGATATTTCTGACAGATGTCCTACATCCTGGACCTGGGCAGTAACCCCAGCTACAGTCACCGATCCTATTACAGGTTTACCAGAGGCTTCCTATAATTTAGAAAACTCTACAACCTTAAATTCACAAAATGTAGAGCTATCCTTTAATTACTCAGGTGATTATACCGTTGCCTTAACCACAACAAATGGAATAGGAGCCGGACCAACAGAAAGCAAAGTAAACTATATCAATGTGAAGTTTGTTGCTGATATGTGTGGAATGGATAATGAAAATTCTGAACCACTTGGCAATCTGTATGATGACGGTGGTAAGAATGGAAATTATGCCGCTAACGGATTCTGTGATTACCTGATTCGTCCTTGTGCCGATGATGTAAAAATCACTTTTGTTGAATTTAGCTTAGGTACTGAGTCATATTTAAGACTTTATGACGGAGCCACAAACCGTGGAACACCAATTTGGGATACAGAAACATATCCTGATGGAATAACCGGTTATATTGATGATGCAGGTTTTGATACCATATTAACCTCTACAGCAAGTGGAATGGTTTATATTGAGTTTGAAAAAGGAGCACAAGCAGCTAAAGGATTCAAATTGACTTGGGAAGGCGTAGGTGCAGGAAATTACTTAGCACCAATTGCTGAGTTCGATTGTGCTGATACAGGTTGTGTTGTTAATTATTTCCAATTTGAAAATATATCCTTTGCCGATCCAATGTATTCACGTTATACCTGGGATTATGATGGAGATGGAAACTTAGATGGTTATGATATACATGGTGAGTATTTAGCTTCTTTCCCTGGTATTATTGCCCAATATTTGACAACCCTCACAGTTGATAATTGTGGTGGAATGGATACCTTCAAGAAAACCATCTTTTTGATTAACCCACAATCCAAGCCAACTGGAGAATTCTTTGCCAATATTGAATCACCAGTAAGGAATCAGGATATTGTAACACTTGAATTTGTTCCAGAACGTTTATCCTGTGTGAATACATATGAGTGGATAATTTCACCTTCTACCTTCTACTTTGAGAATGGAACCGATATGTATAGTGTAAATCCACAAGTTGTATTTAAAACCTTGGATTCATTTACAGTTACCTTAAAGGCTGGAAATAGCAATACACCATATAGTTCGGTACTCATTAAGGAAAAGTACATTGTACCAAAAGAGTATTGTTCACCTATCGTTCTGAATTTACACCAGGATATTGGAATCAGTCGTGTAGCTATCGAGGATATTGATAACTCCAGTGCTACCGGAATTGAAGGATATGCTAATTACTCGAATATAGCATCCACCAAATTGGTAGTAGATCAAAACTATAGCATAACAGTTGAAAGGAATTCAACTTTCAATGCCATGGAAAGAATAGTCTGGATTGATTTGGATAATGATGGCGAGTTTGAGAACACAGAAATTGTCGCCTTTGAAGATTCAGCACATACCCAAGCATGGACAGGCAATATTTATATTCCAACCACAGCTACATTGGGCGCCACTATCATGCGTGTAGGAGCTAATTATTCAGGCTACAGCAACAATCCATGTGGTCCGTTCCAGTTTGGCGAGTTTGAAGATTATCGTATTTTCATCTCTCCTGACAACACCCCACCAGTAATTACCCTAATTGGTAATGCAACTGAGTATGTAGAGCAGGGTTATACCTATAATGATCCGGGAGCAACAGCCTGGGATAATTTACAGGGTAATATCGATACAGCAATCATGGTATCAGGAACAGTGAATACAGCCGTAGTAGGCGGATATTTTATTTCCTATAATGTTTGTGATTCACTGGGTAATTGTGCAGCCACAACCAAGCGTTTGGTCATTGTTACTCCAGATAACACACCACCAGTAATTACTTTATTGGGAGGCGATCCATTTGAAGTGAATGTGAACGTAGCTTATGTTGATTCCAGCTACACTGCATTTGACTTAGTAGATGGTGATATTACCGATCAGGTGGTATTAACGCATAATGTTGATCCATATGTATTAGGTGAATATGCTGTTTCTTATTATGTTGAGGATGCCATGGGCTTATCAGATGCAAAATCACGCGGTGTTATTGTAAAAGACGTAGCCGCACCAACCATTACATTGGATGGAGATGCCATGATGTATGTAGAGATCATGACTCCATTTATAGATCCGGGTGTTACTTATTCAGATAACTACTGGCCACAGAACAAAATTAGCTTTGTTAAATCAGGACTGGTTGATACAACCAAAATTGGTACGTATATGGTTAATTATTCAGTAACAGATGCATCAGGAAACGGACCAAATAAAGTAACACGTACAGTTATTGTCTGGGATAGTTCAGCACCAACCGTAGTGGTTAATGGTCCCGATGAGGTTGTCATCAATGTTAATGAAGAGTGGGTTGATCCGGGTGTAAATATCACAGATAATTCCTTTAGTGGATTTGTGATTGAAACACAGGGTACATTCTACAAATATTTTGGCAATGGAACCGAGGTCATGATGCCAGATTCAATTGGCTTATTCTCAATTTTCTATAAAGTAACAGATGCCGCAGGTAATGTTAGTGATATGATTGCACGTATTGTTCGTGTAGTTGACATCAAATGTCCTGTGCTAACACTTAAAGGTGATTTATTTGTTACAGTAGAGAAGTGGGATGACTATGATGATG